>NZ_JBEYTP010000019.1:0-130714 GCF_040643125.1 Micromonospora sp. NPDC047465 | reverse complement strand
TCCCGGACGTTGCCGTGCAGGTAGTCGATGCCCAGCGTGGAGAGGTAGTCCGCCTTCGCGGGGATGAGCAGGTGGTCGCTGGCGGCGCGAGGCAGCCACTGGAAGGGGCACCTCGTGCTGGTCGATGCCGTGACCGCGTTCGATCCCACCGACGCCGACGTCCGGCGTGACCCGTACCCGTCCTACCACTGGCTGCTGCGGCACGACCCGGTCCACCTCGGCGCCCACCGGGTCTGGTACGTCTCCCGTTTCGCCGACGTGCGCGGCGTGCTCGGCGACGAGCGCTTCGCCCGGACCGGCATCCGCCGGTTCTGGACCGACCTCGTCGGGCCCGGGCTGCTCGCCGAGATCGTCGGCGACATCATCCTGTTCCAGGACGAGCCCGACCACGGCCGGCTGCGCGGGGTGGTCGGCCCGGCTTTCTCGCCGTCCGCGCTGCGCCGGCTGGAACCGGTCATCGCCGGCACCGTCCACGACCTGCTGCGGCCCGCCCTGGCCCGCGGCGCGATGGACGTGGTCGACGAGCTGGCGTACCCGCTGGCGCTGCGCGCGGTCCTCGGCCTGCTCGGCCTGCCCGCCGCCGACTGGGAGCCGGTCGGGCGGTGGTCGCGCGACGTGGGGCGGACCCTGGACCGGGGCGCCAGCGCCGAGGACATGCATCGCGGCCACGCGGCGATCGCCGAGTTCGCCGAGTACGTGGAGCGGGCCCTCGCGAGGCGGCGGCGCGAGGGCGGCGAGGACCTGCTGGCGCTGATGCTCGATGCCCACGACCGCGGCCTGATGAGCCGCAACGAGATCGTCAGCACGGTGGTCACGTTCATCTTCACCGGCCACGAGACGGTGGCCAGCCAGGTCGGCAACGCCGTGCTGAGCCTGCTGGCGCACCCCGACCAGCTCGACCTGCTCCGGCGTCGGCCGGACCTGCTGGCCCAGGCCGTCGAGGAATGCCTGCGGTACGACCCGTCGGTGCAGTCCAACACCCGGCAGCTCGACGTCGACGTGGAGCTGCACGGCCGGCGGTTGCGCCGCGACGACGTCGTGGTCGTCCTGGCCGGCGCGGCGAACCGGGACCCGCGGCGGTACGACCGGCCCGACGAGTTCGACATCCGGCGGGACCCGGTCCCGTCGCTGTCCTTCGGCGCGGGGATGCGCTACTGCCTCGGGTCCTACCTCGCCCGTACGCAGCTGCGCGCCGCGGTGGCCGCGCTGGCCCGGCTGCCGGGCCTGCGGCTGGGCTGTGCCCCGGACGGGATGACCTATCAGCCGCGCACCATGTTCCGGGGCCTGGCCAGCCTGCCGATCGCGTTCACGCCGGGCGGTTGAGCGCCGCGTCGTCCCTGTCCGAGCAGGAGGAATTGTCGACCATGAGCCATCCCGAACCCGAGTACGACGTGATCGTCGTGGGCGGCGGCCCGGCCGGATCGAGCACGGCCGGTCTGCTCGCCCAGGAGGGCCACCGGGTCCTGCTGCTGGAGCGCGAGAAGTTCCCCCGCTACCACATCGGCGAGTCCCTGATCAGCGGCGTCACCCTCACCCTGGACGCGCTCGGCGTGCGCGAGCGGATGGCGGAGCTGCGCTTCCAGATCAAACACGGCGGCAGCCTGCTGTGGGGGGCCGACCAGACCGCCCCGTGGTCGTTCCGGTTCCGGGAGATCCGCGACGCCCGGTTCGACTACTCGTGGCAGGTCCGGCGCGCCGAGTTCGACGCGATGCTGCTGGACCGGGCGCGGGAACTGGGCGTGGTGGTGGTCGAGGGAGCCACCGTCCGGGGGCCGCTGGCCGACGGCGACCGGATCGCGGGCGTCAGCTACCAGTTCCGGGGAGAGGCCGACCCGATCGACGCCCGCGCCGCGATCGTGGTCGACGCGTCAGGGCAGCAGCGCTGGCTCGGCCGGCACTTCGGGCTGGTCTCCTGGCACGACGACCTGCGCAACATGGCGACGTGGAGCTACTACGCCGGGGCGCTGCGCTACCCCGGCGACCACGAGGGCGACCTGCTCGTCGAGAGCCGCTCCCACGGCTGGCTCTGGTACGCGCCGCTGAGCCCCACCCTGACCGGGATCGGGTACGTCACCCCGTCGGACCGGTTCGTCGAGTCCGGCCTGCCCCCGGAGCAGTTGCTGGAGAAACAGATCGCGGAGTCGAACGAGGTCGCCTGGCTCACCAGCGGCGCGCGGCGGGTCGACGTCTACCGCACCGCGCGGGACTGGTCGTACGCGTGCAGCCAGTTCTCCGGGCCGGGCTGGGTGCTGGTCGGCGACGCGGCCGCCTTCATCGACCCCCTGCTGTCCTCCGGCGTGACGCTGGCGATGCGCGGCGCGCTCAGCCTGTCCCGGGCGGTGCACGAGGCGCTGGCCGCGCCGGAGAAGGAGCGTCACCTCATGCAGGTGTACGAGGACCGTTACCGGGACTTCCTCGCCGCCCTGATCGACCTGATCCGGTTCTTCTACGACGGCGCGCACGGCCGCGACGAGCTGCACCTGCGTGCCCAGACCATCGTGGACCCGGACCGGCTGATGCCTCCGAAGATCTCGTTCGTCTCCCTGCTGTCAGGGCTGGCGCGGGGCGACGAGACGCTCGACATCGCCCCTCGGGCGGCCATTGACCGGCCGTCAGGCGCTATATAATCTTAAAGCGAGTTGCCTCGATCACGTCGAACGCCGAGGAGAGAAGCCGATGCGCACCGCCGGAACGTACATCCGTGGGATCGGGGCCTACCTTCCTGAGACCGTCACCGTCGAGGACGCCGTCGCCCAGGGCCTGTACCCGCAGGAGGACATCGAGACGCACGGGCTGGGCGGCGCCGCGATCGCCGGCGAACTGCCCGCGCCGGACATGGCGCTGCGCGCCGCGCAGGACGCCCTCAAGGAGAGCGAGCTGGGCCGCGGCGACATCGACCTGCTGCTCTACGCGGCCACCTGGCACCAGGGCCCCGAGGGCTGGCTGCCGCACGCCTACCTCCAGCACTACCTCCTCGGCGGGGTGCCCCGGGCGACCGAGATCCGGCAGGGCTGCAACGGCATGTTCACCATGCTCGAGATCGCGGCCAGCTACCTCAGGGCCGCGCCGGAACGCAAGGCCGCGATGCTCGTCGCCGCCGACAACTACGGCACCCCGCTGCTGGACCGCTGGCGCACCAACCTCGGCTTCATCCTCGGCGACGCCGCCTCGGCGGTGGTGCTGAGCACCGAGAGCGGCTTCGCCGAGCTGCTGTCGGTCTGCTCCATCACCGTGCCGGAGGCCGAGGAGGTGCACCGCGGCGGCGAGCCGATGTTCCCGCCCGGCATGACCGTCGGCCGGGAGCTCGACTTCGGCGCCCGGCTCTTCTACCACATCACCGAGCAGACCCCCGTGCTCGCCGTGCTCGGCGAGGCGCAGGAGACGATGACCACCGTCGCCGAGCAGGCGCTCGCCGAGGCCGGCATCGGCACGACCGACCTGGCCAAGGTCTCCTTCATGAACTACTCCCGCGAGGTGGTCGAGCAGCGCTGCATGGCGCCCCTGGGGCTGGGGATGGAGAAGTCCACCTTCGACTTCGGGCGCATGATCGGGCACTGCGGGGCCAGCGACCACCTGCTCGCCCTGCACCACTCGCTGCGGGCCGGCGAGGTCACCGCCGGCGACCACGTGCTCTGGCTCGCGATGGGCCCCGGCGTGGAGTTCACCGCCGCCGTCCTGCGCGTGCTGGACAACCCCTACGTCGACCGCTGACCGCACCCGCCCGCGCCGCGACCCGACCAACGGAGGTACGACGATGACCCGGGACGATCCCGCCGACAACCCGTACCAGGTGGCCGTCATCGGCATCGGTTGCCGGCTGCCCGGCGACGTCGACACCCCGGACGCCCTCTGGGAGCTGCTGCTCAAGGGCGGCCAGACCGCCGGGGAGATCCCGGCGCAGCGCTGGCGCGCCTACCGGGAGCGCGGCCCCGAGTACGAGGCGGTGCTGCGCGACACCGTCACCGCCGGCAGCTACCTGCGCGACGTCGCGGGCTTCGACCCGGAGTTCTTCGGCCTCTCGCCCCGGGAGGCGGCCGAGATGGACCCGCAGCAGCGGATCCTGCTCGAGGTCGGCTGGGAGGCCCTGGAGCACGCCGGCCTGCCACCCACCCGGCTGGCCGGCACCGACACGGGCGTCTTCGTCGGGGTCAGCACCACCGACTACGGCGACCGGCTGCTGGAGGACCTGCCGACCGTCGAGGCGTACACCGGGATCGGCGCGGCCACCTGCGCCCTGGCCAACCGCATCTCCTACGCGCTGGACCTGCGCGGCCCGAGCGTCGCCGTCGACACGGCCTGCTCGGCGTCGCTGGTCGCGGTGCACCTGGCCTGCCAGAGCCTGCTGCTGCGGGAGAGCACGGTGGCCCTGGCCGGCGGCGTGAACCTGGTGCTCACCCCCGGGCAGAACGCCTCCCTCCAGGCCGCCGGCACCCTCGCCCCCGACGGCGTGAGCAAGTCGTTCGACCGCGACGCCGACGGGTACGGCCGCGGCGAGGGGTGCGGCGTGCTGGTGCTCAAGCGGCTCGACGAGGCCGAACGGGACGGCGACCGGATCCTGGCGGTGATCCGCGGCAGCGCGGTCAACCAGGACGGCCACACCGACGGCATCATGGCCCCGTCCGGCCCCGCGCAGCAGCACGTCGTCCGCCGCGCCTGCGACCGGGCGGGCGTCGCCCCGGCCAGCGTGGACTACGTGGAGGCGCACGGCACCGGCACCCAGCTCGGCGACCCCGTCGAGGCGACCGCGCTGGCCGCCGTCTACGGCGCCGGCCGCTCGGGCGACCGGCCCTGCCTCATCGGCTCGATCAAGTCCAACGTCGGGCACCTGGAGGGCGCCGCCGGTGTCGCGGGGCTGATGAAGGCCGTCCTCGCGCTGCACCACGGCCAGATCCCGGGCACCCCGCTGCGCGGCGAGCCGATCGACGCCGTCGGCGCCGGCACCGGGCTGCGCCTGGTGACCGGCACGCTGCCCTGGCCCGAGCGGGACGGCCCGCGCCGCGCAGCGGTCTCCGGGTTCGGCTACGGCGGCACCATCGCCCACATCGTCCTGGAGGAGGCGCCGCCCGTTCCCGCCGGCGCCGACGCGCCGCCGGCCGACGACGCCGCCCGGCCGCTGTTCCCGCTGTCGGCCCGGTCCGACGCCGCCCTGCGCCAGCAGGCCGCCCGGCTCGCCGACCGGCTCGACGGGGACGACCGGCCGGGCCTGGCTGACGTCGGCCACACGCTCGCGCGCCGCCGGGCCCACCTGACCCACCGGGCGGTGGTCACCGGGCAGGACCGCGACGAGGTGGTCGCCGCCCTGCGCCGGCTCGCCGCCGGCCAACCGGACCCCGACACGGTCTCGGGGGTGGCGCCGGCCGGCCGGCCCGCCCGGCCCGTCTGGGTCTTCTCCGGGCACGGCTCGCACTGGGCCGGCATGGGCCGCGACCTGCTGGCCCACGAACCGGCCTTCGCCGCCGCGATCGACGAGATCGAGCCGGTCGTCGCAGAGGAGGCCGGCTTCTCGCTGCGGCAGGCGCTCGCCGACCCCGAGCTGGCCGGGGTGGACCGCATCCAGACGCTGACCTTCGCCATGCACGTCGGCCTGGCCGCGGTCTGGCGGGCGTTCGGGGTCCGCCCGGCCGCCGTCATCGGGCACTCGGTCGGCGAGGTCGCCGCCGCCGTGACCGCGGGCATCCTGACCCCGGCCGACGGGGCCCGGCTGATCTGCCGCCGGTCCGCCCTGCTGCGGCGGGCCGCCGGCCGGGGCGCGATGGCCATGGTCACCCTGCCGTTCGCCGACGTCGCCGAGCGGCTCGCCGGCCGCGCCGACCTGGTCGCGGCGATCGCCTCCGCCCCCGCGTCCACCGTGGTCTCCGGCGACATCGCCGCCGTGGACGCCGTGATCGAGCAGTGGCCGGCGGACCGGATCGCGGTCCGCCGGGTGCAGTCCGACGTGGCCTTCCACAGCCCGCACATGGACGCCCTCGCCGACGAGCTACGGGCCGCCGCGGCCGACCTACGCACCTCGGCGGGGACCGTGCCGATGTACTCGACGGTGCTCGACGACCCGCGCGCCGCGGCCGCCTGCGACGGGGCGTACTGGGCGGCGAACCTGCGCCGGCCGGTCCGCCTGGTCGACGCGGTCGGCGCCGCCCTGGCCGACGGGCACCGCACGTTCGTCGAGATCTCCGCCCATCCGGTCGTCGCCCACTCGCTGCGCGAGACCCTCGACCACGCCGGCATCGAGGACGGGTACGTCGGGACCACACTGCGCCGCCACGCCCCCGGGCACCGCACGGCCCTCGCCGCCGTGGCGGAGGCGCACTGCCACGGCGTCGAGGTCGACTGGGCCGCGCTGCGGCCCGACGGCGGGCTCACCGACCTGCCCCGCTACGCCTGGCGGCACCAGGAGCTGTGGCGCGAGCCCACTCCCCCGGTGGCCGCCGGCGGGCACGACATCGGCTCGCACACCCTGCTCGGCACGGCGACCACCGTCGCCGGCAGCGAGCTGCGGCTGTGGCACACGGTGCTCAGCGACGCCAGCCGTCCGTACCCGGGCAGCCACACGGTGCAGGGCGCGGAGCTCGTGCCGGCCGCGGTGCTCGCCGCCACCTTCCTCGCCGCCGGCGCCCGCGACGGCGCGCCGGTGGCCCTGCACGACCTGTCGATGCGGGTGCCGCTGGCCACGGCCGGGCGCCAGGAGATCCAGGTGGTGGACGACGGCGGGGAGCTGCTGCTCGCCTCCCGCCCGGCCGGCGCGGACGCCGCGCCGTGGCTGACCCACGCCACCGCGCGCGTGACGCGGGACGACGCCGCCCCGCCGGCACGGGCCGTCGACGCCCGGGGGCCGGGCGGAGTGGTCGCCGACCCGGGGCTCGTCCGGGACCGGCTGGCCCGGGTCGGCGTGCCCGAGACGGGCTTCCCGTGGCGGGTCGACCGCCTCACCACCGGCAACGGCGGGCTGCGGGCCCGGGTCCGCTTCCCCGAGCCGGCCGAGGACTGGGCGGCCGTCGTCGACGCGGCGGTGTCCATCGCGCCGGCCGCGTTCCCCGGCGAGCCCCGGCTGCGCCTGGTCGACACGATCGAGCGGATCTGGACGACCGGCGCGCCGCCGGCCGTCGCCATCGTCGACGTCGTGCAGGACGGTGGGCGGGAGGACACCGTCGACGTGACGGTCTCCGGGGCGGACGGCACGGTCGCCGCCCGGCTCACGGGCCTGCGCTACCCGGTGGTCCCCGACGCCCCGGCCGCCGACACCGACGGCACCGGCCCGGCCCGGCAGTCCCTGGCCGACCTCGACCCGGAGGAGCTGCGCGAGCGCCTGATCGAGGAGGTACGCGCGGTGGTCGCCGCCGAGATGAAGCTGGCCGCCGAAGCGCTCGACCCGCGCCTGCCGCTGGTGCAGCAGGGCATGGACTCGGTCATGACGGTCATCGTGCGCCGGCGGCTGGAGAAGACCTACCGCCAGGTGCTGCCCGCCTCGCTGTTCTGGCAGCAGCCCACCGTCACGGCGATCGCGGTGCACCTTGCCGAGCTGCTCGCCACCCCGTCGGCGGACGGGGCCGTCGCCGGCGCCGCGGCCCACTGACCCACCGGACGCGTCGACCCGGAGGAGCGCATGGAACTCACCACGACCGCCGCCCGACCCGGGCTGCGGCACCGGATGCAACAGCTGATCTACGGGTTCTTCACGGCGCAGACGCTGCACGTGGCGGTCCGGCTGCGGATACCGGACCTGCTCGCCGACGGCGCGCGGGACGTCGGCGACCTCGCGGCGGCCACCGGCGCGGACGCCCCGTCGCTACGCCGGCTGCTGCGGGCGCTGGTCTTCCTGGAGGTGCTCGACGAGCCCGCGCCGGGCACCTTCGCCCTCACCGAACAGGGCGAGGTGCTGCGGGCGGACGTGACCGGGTCGATGCGGGAGCTGGTGCTGCTGCTGTCCGGGCCGGAGAGCTGGGCCGCGTGGGGGCAGCTCGAACACAGCGTGCGCACCGGCGACGTGGCGTGGGAGCATGTGCACGGCCGGAGCTGCTTCGACCACCTGATGGCGGACCCGCAGCGGCAGGCGGCGTTCAACGCGGCCATGGCCGAGGGCTCGCGGGCCTTCGTGCCCACGCTGCTGTCGGCGTACGACTTCGGCGACCTGCGCACGGTGGTGGACGTGGGCGGCGGCAGCGGCGCCCTGCTCGCCGGGGTGCTCGCGGCGCACCCGCACCTGCGCGGCACGGTCTTCGACACCCCGGACGGCCTGGCCGACGCGGCGCGCACCGCCGCCGAGCAGGGCGTCGCCGACCGGTGCGGGGTGGAGGCCGGTGACTTCTTCGTGTCCGTGCCGTCGGGCGCGGACGCCTACGTGCTCAAGAGCGTGCTGCACGACTGGGACGACGAGCAGTGCGTGCAGGTGCTGCGCACCGTCCGCCGGGCGGCCCGGCCCGACAGCCGCGTGATCCTCGTCGAGTCGCTGATGCCGGCGACGGTCACCACGGCGCCGAGCGTCGCCCAGGTGGTCATGAACGACCTGAACATGATGGTCTGCCACGGCGGCCGGGAGCGCACCGTGGCGGAGTTCCGCGAGCTGCTGCGGGCGGCGGACTTCCGGCTGGAGTCCGTCACGCCCTGCCCGGCGCCGAGCGTCGTCGGCATCCTGGAGGCCACGCCGACCCCGGTCACCGGGCCGGACGGGAGCTGACGCGATGGCGCGCATCGGCGACCTCGACGCCGCCCGGCCCGCGCCGGAGGCGCCCCCCGAGGACATGGTCCGCATCCCGGGCGGGACGTTCCTGCAGGGCTCGCCCGAGCGGACGCTGGACTGGCTGGACAGCGAGGGCCAGGCGTTCCCCCGCGACTGGTTCACCGACGAGACGCCGCAGACTCCGGTCACGCTGCCCGACTACCTCATCGACCGGCACCAGGTGACCGTCGCCCAGTTCGCCGCCTTCGTCTCCCGCACCGGCTACGTCACGTCCGCCGAGCGGGCCGGCGGCAGCATGGTCTACGGCGAGCAGTACTGGGAGGTCCTCGAGGGCGCCTGCTGGCACCGCCCGGCCGGCTACGGCAGCGGCGTCCGCAACCGCGACGACCACCCCGTCGTACACATCTCCTTCGCCGACGCCGAGGCGTACGCACGCTGGGCGGGCCGGCGGTTGCCCACCGAGTCGGAGTGGGAGCGGGCCGCCACCGGCCCGTCGTACCGGCTCTGGCCCTGGGGGGACACCTGGGACAGCCGGAACGCCAACACCGCGGAGCACACGGCCGGGGCCCTCGGCGATCTGGCCGCCTGGCGGACCTGGTGGGGGGCCATCCACGCCGCCCAGGGGCCGATGCCGCAGACCACGCCGGTCGGCGCGTTCTCGCCGCGCGGCGACAGCGTCGACGGGTGCGCCGACATGACCGGCAACGTCTACGAGTGGACGTCCACGGTGGCGCACCTGTACTCGCCCACCACCCGGTGCGACCCGACGATCCACCTGGTGATGGGGCGTTTCCGGGTGATCCGGGGCGGGTCCTGGATGAACTTCCGCTACCAGGTGCGGTGCGCGGAACGGTTGTACGGGGACCCGACCGGATGGTCCAACTTCGCTCTCGGCTTCCGTTGTGCGCGTGACGTCACGGCGGTCCCCGACGTCGACGACAACGGGAGGTAGCGATGGTCACGGTGTTGCTGTCGGCCGGCTGGGCCCACCGGGGGCAGAAGAGTTTCGAGTGCCGTGAGGGCACCGTGCGGGACGTCATCAGGGAGTTCGTCGAGACGTACCCCGTCTACCGCCGCCGGCTGCTCGACGACACGGGCGAGCCGCTGACCTACTACAACGTCTACCTCGACGGGGACCTCGTCGAGAAGGCGGACCGGTCCCGGGTGACCGCCCGGTCCGACAGCACGGTCGCCATCGTCCCGCCGCTGGCCGGGGGCTGACCCACCGGTCGGACGCCCGGGTCCCGACCCGGCCGGCGTCCGGCCACCGGCGTCCCGCCGAGCGCGTCCCCGTCAGGGAGGAAGCATGCTCCTGCCGCACACCGACGCCCGACCCGGCCCCGGCCGGGCCGACCGTGACGACCTCGCTCGCCGGCTGGCCCGGTCGGCCCGGCACCGCCCCCGCCCGGCCGGCCGGCTGGCGGCCTGGCTCGCGCAGCGACAGCGGGCGAACCCGTTCGAGGTCACCGAGGTGCCGTTCGCCGACCTGACCGGCTGGCACTTCGCGCCCGACTCCGGCGACCTGGTGCACGAGAGCGGCCGGTTCTTCAGCGTCGAGGGCCTGCACGTGCGGACCGACCGCGGGCCGGTCGGCGAGTGGTGGCAGCCGATCATCCACCAGCCCGACCGGGCGATCCTCGGCATCCTGGCCCGGGAGATCGACGGAGTGCTGCACTTCCTCATGCAGGCCAAGATGGAGCCGGGCAACGTCAACGGCGTCCAGTTCTCCCCCACCGTGCAGTCCACCCCGAGCAACTACCAGCGCACGCACCGCGGCGCCCGGTCCCGCTACGTGGAGTACTTCCTGGAACCGGGGCGCGGCCGGGTCCTCGTGGACGTGCTCCAGTCGGAGCAGGGCTCCTGGTTCCGGGGCAAGCGCAACCGGAACATCATCGTCGAGGTCGCCGACGAGGTGGCACCGCACGAGGACTTCGTGTGGCTGACCCTCGGCCAGATCCACGACCTGCTGCACCGGCCGAACCTGGTCAACATGGACGCCCGTACCGTGCTGTCCTGCCTGCCCGGCCACGCGGTCGCCGACGAGGACGGAGACGGGGATGCCGGGGCGATCGGCCGGGCGGTGGCGGAGTCCTCGCTCGCCGACGACGGCGCGTGGCATCCGCTGCTCGAGGTCCGCAACTGGCTGACCGCCAACAAGGCCGGTCCCACCCTGGCGACCCGGCAGGTCCCGCTGCGCGAGGTGCGGGACTGGTACCGCACCGACGACGAGATCCGCCACCGCTCCGGCCGGTTCTTCCGCATCGTCGGCCGGCGGGTGCGGGCCAGTAACCGGGAGGTGGCGCAGTGGTGCCAGCCGTTGCTGGCGCCGTGCGGGACGGGTCTGGTGGCGTTCGTCGTCCGACGCATCGACGGCGTGCTGCACGTGCTCGCCCACGCCGATCTGCGGCCCGGCTACCGGGACACCGTCGAGCTGGGGCCGACCGTTCAGTGCACCCCGGACAACTTCACCGGCCCGGCCCGCGACGGCCGCCCGACGTACCTCGACCTGGTGCTCTCCGACGAGGTGCGCGTGCACTACGACGTGCTGCAGTCGGAGGAGGGCGGGCGGTTCCACCACGCGGTGACCCGGCACATGGTGGTGGAGGTGGGCCCGGACTTCCCCACCGCGACACCGCCGGACTACACCTGGCTGACCCTGCGCCAGCTGACCGCCGTGGCGGCCTTCAGCTACCAGGTCAACATCGAGGCCCGCAGCCTCCTGCTCTGCCTGCGGGCGCTGCGATGACCGGGCGCGACGGCCGGCCCGACGGCGGCCAGCCGGTCCCACCCGGGCCGCCGGTCGCGCCCGGGCCCGCGGTCACGGCCGAGCCGGCGACGGCCGGGCCGGCCGGGGCCGGGAGCGCGGCCGGGATCGACGCGTTTCCGCTGCCCCGCCGATGCCCGTTCGGCCCGCCGGCCGAGTACGCCCGGCTGCGGGCCGAACAGCCGGTCGCCCGGCTGCCCATGCTCGGCGGCAACACGGCTTGGGTGGTGTCCCGGTACGCCGACGTCAAACAGGTGCTCGGCGACCCGCGGATGAGCGCGGACCGGCGCCGGGCCGGTTTCCCGCGGTTCGCGCCGACCACGGAGAGCCAGCGGCAGGCCTCGTTCGAGAACTTCCGCCCCCCGCTGAACTGGATGGACCCGCCGGAGCACACCGCGGCCCGCCGCCAGATCGTCGACGAGTTCGCCGCGCGGCGGGTGCGACAGCTGCGGCCGCTGGTCGAGCGGGTGGTGGACGAGCACCTCGACGCCATGACGGCCGGGCGGTCGAGCGCCGACCTGGTGCCGTCGTTCAGCTATCCGGTGCCGTCGCGGGTGATCTGCGAGATGCTCGGCGTGCCGTACGGCGAACACGCGTTCTTCGAACGCCGGTCCACCCGGATGCTGAGCCGCGGCGCGCCCGCGAACGAGCGGGCCCGGTGCGCCCGCGAGATCCGCGACTTCCTCGACGACGTGGTGACCGACAAGGAGCGGCACCCCGGAGACGACGTGCTCAGCCGGCTGCTCGCCGCGCAGCGCGCGGCCGGCGAGCCGGACCACGAGGCCGTGGTGAGCATGGCCTTCGTGCTGCTGGTCGCCGGGCACGTCACGACGTCGAACATGATCTCACTGAGCGTGCTGGCCCTGTTGACCCATCCGGAGCGGCTCGCCCGCCTGCGCGCCGAGCCGGACCGGTTCCCCGCCGCCGTCGAGGAGTTGCTGCGGTACTTCACCGTCGTCGAGGCGGCGACCGCGCGCACCGCCACCGCCGACGTGACGATCGGTGGGGTGACCATCCGGGCCGGGGACGGGGTGGTGGCACTGGGCCAGGCCGCGAACCGGGACCCGACGGCGTTCGACCGCCCGGACGAGTTCGACCCGGACCGCGACGCCCGCCACCACCTCGCCTTCGGCTACGGACGCCACATCTGCCCCGGCCAGCACCTGGCCCGGTTGGAACTGGACGTCGCGCTGAGCCGGCTGGTCCGGCGGCTGCCGGGGCTGCGGCTGACCGTGGACGTGGACGACCTGCCGCTCAAGGAGGACGGCAACATCTTCGGCCTGTACGCGCTGCCGGTCGCCTGGTGAGCCGACCGCACGGCCGCCGGGGGCGGGACTGCGCCGGGGGTCAGCCCCGCTGGGCGATCACCGTCGTCCACGCCTGGCTGATCCGCTCGGCCGACTCGGACGCGGCCGCCATGTCCTCGGGACCCGCCGTGGCGATCCAGTCGACCGCGCGGCCCTCGGGCAGCGTGCCGGCGAGGTAGTCGTCCAGCGCGACCAGGCTCATCTCCCAGCCGGCGCCGATGCCCCACGCCCCCGGCGCCGCGTTCGGGATGATGTCGGCCGGCACCGGCGCGTGCTCCAGCTCCAGGACGGTGGCGTCCCCCGCCGGTGTGAGCCGCAGCTCGACCTCGCTGCTGCCGTCACTCGACTCCCAGGTCAGGCCGATCGTGTTCGGCCGCTCGCACCGCAGGATCTCGCCGCTGGCGTTGCCCTCCAGTTGGAAGCGCCCGCCGACCCGCAGGTCACCGGAGATCGGCAGGAACCAGCGCACCAGGCGCTCGGGATCGGTGATGGCGTCCCACAGCTCCTCCGGTGAGGCGTCGTAGCTGCGGCGGACCACCAGGGCGTTCATGCCGCTGGGGTGATCGCGCAGCTCGCGCTCGGTGTCCCTGACGACGTCGGACGTCTTGTTCATGCCACTTGGCCTTCCTGCTGGTGCGTGGTGCCAGCGGAGCCGGTCCGGCCCGCACGTCGAGGACTTTAGCAGCCATGACTTACCTAACGTCCGATTTGTGCCCGCCGCGCGTCCGCACCACACGAGCGGGTGACTTGACATCCTCCCCCGCCTAAAAGCGGGGGATTCCCACCCTCACGAGTTGGGGTTCCTGGTTCACCGCAGACCGCACGAAAGGAGGTTCCCCCTCGTGTCTGACGTCCGCTCCGCAGGCGTTTTGTGTCTCGACCAGCCCGGCCGCGACAGCGATGTTCTTGGCGGCGTTGACGTCCCGGTCATGCCGGGTGCCGCAACCCGGACACGACCAATGCCGTGTGCCGAGGGAAAGCTGGGCGAGCAGGTGCCCGCACGCCGAACACGTCTTCGACGACGGGTACCAGCGGTCCACCACGGCGAGGGTACGGCCGTCGCGGTGCGCCTTGTAGGCGAGCAGGGTACGGAACTCGGCCCAGCCGGTACGCGAGATCGCTCTGGCCAGGCAGCCGTTGCGGACCATGTTCGCCACCGCCAGATCCTCCACCGCGATGGCCGCGAACCGGCGCACCAGGGCGGTGGACTGCTGGTGGAGGAAGTGCCGGCGCGCGTCACGTACCCGCGAATGCGCCCGCGCGACTTTCCGCTTGGCCTTTGCGCGGTTGGCCGAGCCCCTCTGCCGGCGGGCCAGCATCCGCTGGTAGCGCTTCAACCGACGCTCCCGACGCTCCATGTGCCTCGGGTGGGGGATGCGCTCGCCGGTGGACAACACCGCGAAGTCGGTCAGACCGAGGTCCACGCCCACCACCTCGCCGGTGGGTTCGGGTGCGGCGGGTGCCTCAATGTCGACGGCGAAGGTCACGAACCAGCGGCCGTCCGCCTCACGCGACACCGTCACCATCGTCGGACCCAACCCCGCCACGTCCAGGTCCGGCCAGGACCACACGAACCGCAGCACACCCGGCGTCTTCCCCAACGACAGGTTCCCGCCACGCAATCGGAACGCCGACCTGGTGAAACTGGCGGACTGGCGGCCGTGCCGCGACTTGTACCGCGGATACCGGGCCCGCTTGGCGAAAAACGCCGTCATGGCGGTGTGCTGGTGCCGCAGGGTCTGCTGCAACGGCACCGACGACACCTCACCCAGAAACGCCAGATCGGGCTGCTTCTTCATCTCCGTCAACGCCCGATCCGTCTCCGCGTAGGAAGTGGATCTCCGCTCGGTGTGCCAACGAGCATGACGGGCAGCGAGAGTGCGATTCCAGACCACGCGCACACACCCGAACGTGCGGTTCAACACCACCGCCTGCTCCGGCGTCGGGTAAGCCCGACACCTGTACGCCGTCCGCACAGGGACCAGTCATACCAGAAGGGACAGTCATGGCTGACACTGCGTCCGCCATTCCTCCCCGCCCTGAAGGACAGGGCATCCTGGCGGTGATCCGGTGAAGGCGGCGCGACGGGGCGGTGATCGACGATGCGCTGCCCCCGAACGGCGAGCGACCGCCAGGGCCGGCCCGGGCGGCGGGGGCCTCGGGAAGGACGACGCCACGCGAACCGGACGCGCGGTGGGCGGGCGCGGCCGGGCGGGCCCTGGAAGTGGTCCGAGACGGGTGCCACCGGGCGGGACCCGGAGAGCGGACCGGCGCGGGCAGGCCACCCGGGCGGGCCGCGACGGGGTCGCGGGATCAGGCGGTGTCGCGGTCGACGCGGGAGCGGCGCCGGGCGAGCAGCACGAGCACGGCGAGGAGCGCGAGGCCGTCGACGGCGAGCAGGGCGGCGCCGACCGGGTCGACCCCGTGGGCGTGGGCCGGCGCCGGGGGCTCCGGCTGCGGGGCCGCCGCGCCGCCCGCCGCGCCCACCGTGAACCGGGCGATGCCGGAGGCGTCCCGACCGTCGTCGGTGACCACGTGGTACGCGACGGCGACCGCACCGGACCCGGTGACCCGCACCGCCTGGGCCAGGCCGTCGCGGCCGACGGCCGTCAGCGCCCCCTGGTTGAGCAGGGACCGGTCCGCGTCGTAGACGGAGATGTGGGATCCGGCGAGGTCCGGCCGGCCGTCGACCCGGATCCGTACCGCGGTCGGCGCGCCCGACAGGACGGCGCCGTCGGCCGGATCGAGCGAGACCACCTCGACCTTCGACGCGGCGGTGGACGTGGAGTCGATCCTGCCGGCGAGGGCGAGGACGGCCACCAGCGCCGCCACGGTGAGGGCGGCGCCGGCGTAGATCCGTCTCGTGCTCGACATGACGGCGGGGTCAGTCGGTGGCGGCCACGGGCTGGCGCCACGTCGGCGCACCGGCCCGGTGCACGCAGGAGCACGTCGCGGCGGCCCGTTCCGCGGCGTTCGGGCGCAGGTGCAAATACATGGCGATCAGCATCGGGAGAAAGACCACCGAGTTGTAGAACAGATGCAGCTCCACCCGGGGCACGATCAGCTGGAGCAGGCTGGTCGGCTCGGCCGCGCCCGACAGCCGGAAGGTGCTGTGGGCCTGCACGAGCAGCAGCGCGTGCTCGATGTGGTGCCAGAACTGCAGGGCCAGGGCCACCATCCACCAGGCCCGGGAGCGGCCGGTGAACCCGGACCGCAGCATGAACAGGCCGATCAGCATCAGGATGGCGTAGCCGTAGTGCATCCACTCGGAACTGACCAGCCAGGGGAACGGCATCCCCAGCACGCCGCGCGCCTCCGGCCGCGGCCAGCCGAGCACCCAGATCTGGTACGCCTGCACCAGGTGCTCCGCCCAGTGCGCGACGACGACCGCCATGTACAGGGCGAGCGCCGTGCGGTGGAACCTGCCGTTGAGTGACGCCATCAGGCCGGGTGACGCGTTGCTCGCAGCGGTTGCCATGGATCCTCCAGACTCCACACCGGAAGGTGTCCCCTCAACGCTAGAGGCGTGACGACCGCAGCGTGACTCTGAGATTGCGCTGAGTACGCCGGCGGAGGTGAGGGCGTCGTGGATCGGGCGGGATCCGGCGGGGCGGACCGTCAGCGCAGCCGCGCGGTCACCGCGGCGAGCAGGCGTTCCTGCTCCGGCACCAGGTAGAGGTGGTCACCGGGGAAGGTCTCCAGCGCGAAGCCGCCGGTGGTCAGCTCGGCCCAGGCGTCCACCGTCGCGGTGGTGCGGGTCGGGTCGCCGCCCAGGTAGGCGGTGATCACCGAGCGGCTGCGCCTGTCGCCCCGTACGGTCGAGCGGCACGTCTCCAGTCTGATCACCAAGACCGGCTGCCGAACCGGATCGCGCTGAGCGACTTCGCCGCCGGCGCCCAGGAGGAGTGGACGGTGCCGGCGGTCAGCTGACGGTCGCCGCCCACGCCTTCTTGGCGTTCTTCCAGGTCGGAGAATTGACCTCGTCCCAGGCGCGGTGGCGCAACTCCTCCAGGACCTCCGCCGGCACCAGGGTGCCCGTCATGTTGGCCCGGTAGATGTTCATCGTGTCCGGGTCGAAGTCGGGGCTGATGTGGCCGCCCGCGATCGCCATGTCGAACAACGGCGCGCCGGGCAGCGGTACGACGAGGAAGAAATTCGCGGCGTCCAGCCCGTAGGAGACGTGCTCCTTGGCGAGCTGGATGGTCGTCTCGATCTCCTCCAGCGTCTCGTCCGGGTAGCCCATCATGTAGTTGCCGTAGATCTGGAAGCCGTACTCCTTCATGGCGACGATCAGCCCGGGCAGGTCGGCCTTCTCGATGTTGAGTTTGTTGCTCGCGTACTTGCGGATGATCCGCAGGTTGCCCGACTCGAACGGCATGTTGATCTGTGTGAAGCCCGCGTCGGCCATCGCCTCCAGGACCTCGTGGTCGGGCTTCCAGCGCTTGAGCAGGTGGATGAGGTTGATGCCGTTGAGGTCGCAGATCGTCACGCCCGCGCCCTGGATCTTCTTGAGCAGCCGCAGGCCGCGCCGCTTGTCGCCCAGGAGCGAGTCGTCCTCGATGAACACGTTGTCGACGCCCAGGTTCTTCAGCGTCTCGATCTCCGCCAGCACCCGGTCGTCCGACTTGACGCGGAACTTGCCGATCGGGCCGCTGGGGCTCCCCTCCTGCTCGCCGGCGATGTGGCAGTACGCGCAGTGGAACGGGCAGCCGAGCGAGGTCATCATGGTCGCGTAGCGCAGCTCGGCGCCGGGCTCGAAGAGGCCGGAGTGCGGCCGGGCGATCGTCCAGTACCGCTCGTTGGGCAGCAGGTCCCAGGCCGGCATGGGCAGGGTGTCCAGGTCCCACACGACGTCCTGCGCCCGCGCGGGGTTCATCCGGATCCGGCCGTCGTCGAGGAAGGCGACGCCGTGGATGTCGGCGAAGCTCGGGTGCGCCGACCGTCGTACGGCCTCGACGATGTCGATGATCGTGTGCTCGGCCTCGGACAGGCAGACCACGTCGAAGCCCGCCCCGAGGAACTGCGGCAGCCGCGACCGCGCGTTGACGCCGCCGGTGACGAGGAGCTTCTCCGGGTAGGCCGCCCGGATGAGCCGCGCGCAGTGCAGGACCATCGTCTCCTGGTCGGTGAAGATCGAGGTGATGCCGACGATGTCGTGGTCCTTCACCACCTCGAGGATCCGCTCGTCGCTGACGCCGGTGCGGAGGAAACCGCTGGGCAGCGGCGTGGGGTTGGCGAAGATCTCGTCGAGCGGGTCGGCGCCCTCGCCGACGCAGGCGTCGAAGACGCGGACGTGCACGCCGTGCTCCCGCAGGGCTCCGCCCAGGTTCGGGTACGCGAGCGATCCGTTCGGCTTGCACACCGTGCCGGGGGCGGTCTGGTTCGGCGGGTACAGCAGCAGCACGCTGACGTCACGAAGACCCATGGCGAAATACTACCTAGTTTTGAAGTGGAAACAAGGACCATGGCGGCACAGACCGAATTCAGAATCGATATGTCAAGTGGATGGTCAGGGCGCGACCCGCTCCAGGTACGCCTCGACCTCGTCCGCCGCCCGGGCCGGTCCACCGGCCGAGAGGATGTCGCGCTGCATCTCGCGGACGCGCTCCCGGACGGCGGAGTCGGCCGCGAGCCGTTCCACGGCCTCGCGGATGCTGGCCGGCTCGAGCTGGTCCGGTCGCAGCACGGAGCCCAGGCCCAACTCGATGACGCGATCCGCGGACGGGGCGGCCTCGGTCGCGAAGTGCGGCACGAGCACCAGGGGGACGCCCGCGGCGAAGGCCTCCAGCACGGCTCCGGTGGTGCCGTGCGTCAGGCACGCCGTCGCGTGCGCGAGCACGGAGTGGAACGGGATCCACTGGTGCGCCTCGACGTTGGGCGGCAGGGGGCCCAGCACCGCCGGGTCGAGGAAGCCGCCGATCGCCATGACCACGTGCCAGGGGGTGCCGGCGAAGGCCTGCGCGCAGGCGCGGAAGAACTCCGGGTGCTCGTTGAACTGGTTGCCGAGCGAGACGAGCAGCACCGGCGCGTCCGGCCGCGGCGGCTGCCAGCCGGGCTGGCCGTCACGGCCGGTGAGGGTGGGCCCGACGAACGCGAACCGCTCGTCGAAGGTCTCGGCGAAGGGCTGGAACAACTTCGGCAGGAAGACGATGGTGAGGCCCTCGATCTCGTCCCAGTACTCCCTGACCGGGGTGTCGACGCCGTACTGCCCGAGCAGGTCGACCAGCACCGAGTGGACGGCCTCCACGTCGGCCGGGTGGCGTTGGCCGTTGCTCTTCCACAGCTCCTTGAACAGCGAGTAGTGCTCGTTCGCGGCGAAGCCGCCGGTGAGGCGTACGGCCGGCCGGTTCCACCGGGTGGCCAGGAGCCGCCCGGCGATGAACGGGAACACGTCGTAGACGACTAGGTCGGGCGGGTTGTCCCCCAGCGCCTCCTCGGCGGCCCGCAGGATGGCCACGTTCTCCCGGACGTACACCAGGTGCAGTTGCGTCTCGGCGTCCTCCTGCTTGACGACCTCGGGCACGTGGAAGGTGTCGAACTCGGACTTGTACAGCGCGACCTCGGCGCCGGCGGCCTTGACCTCGTCGGCGAACAGCGGGGTCGTCACGTACGTGATGCGGTGCCCCCGCCGGGCCAGCTCGCTGACGAGGCCGAGCGACGGGTAGACGTGACCGTGACCCTGGACGTTGGCGAAGAGGATGTGACGCTGGCGCATGGGCTCACTCCCGGCTGGTCGTCTCGGCGTTGGCAACGCGGCGCGTGCGCGCGGAGCGGTGGCTCCACTGGGGCCCGGCCGCGCCCGCCGACAAGGGCGACGACGGCACGACGAGGGGCCAAGGCTTTAAACATATATAGCACAATTGATCGAGGCATCGCTATGCCGGAAGATCCGGCGACGGCCGCGGCGGCGTGTCGTCGGCCCGTCTCTCGCTGCCGGGAAGGGCGCCGCCGGGTGGAGCGCCGGGGCGTCGGAGGTCGTCACGGCGGGCGGTGGAGCGCCGGGGCGTCGGAGGTGGGCAGGGCGGGCGGTGGAGCGCCGGATCCCGTCGGCGGTGGGCCGGCCGCCGTGGCGGCCGGCCCGGTGTTTCAGCCGAGGGCGGGCGCCCCGGACGGCTCCGGGAGCACGGCGAGCAGCTCCGCGACGGCGGCGGTCATGGCCTCCCGGCCGGCGCTCAGGTAGCGCCGGGGGTCGACCGAGCTGTCCGTCGCGAGCGCGGCCCGGACCGCGCCGGTGAACGCCACGTTGAGGGCGGTCCCGACGTTGACCTTGACGATGCCGTTGCCGACCCCGGCCCGCAGCTCCCCGAAGGGCACGCCGGACGACCCGTGCAGGACCAGCGGCACCGGCACGGCCTCGCGCAGCGCCACGATCAGCTCCTGGTCCAGCGTCGCCGTCCGGGTGGTCATCGTGTGCGAGCTGCCGACGGCGACGGCGAGCGCGTCGACGCCCGTCTCCGCCACGTAGCGGGCCGCTTCCTCCGGGTCGGTCCGGACTCCGGCGAGGTGGGCGCTGGCCGGCGCTCCCGGCTTGCCGCCGACGTGGCCCAGCTCCGCCTCCAGCCACAGGCCCTGCTCGCGGGCCCAGTCCGCCGCGGCGCGGGTGGCCGCGACGTTGTGGTCGTACGGCAGCGCGCCGGCGTCGAACATCACCGAGCTGAATCCGGCGTCCACCGCCTGGCGCAGCAGCGTGACGTCCTCCACGTGGTCGAGGTGCAGGCCGAGCGGGACCGGACAGAGGCGCGCGACCTCGGCCGCCGCGGCGGCGATCGGCAGCACGCCGGCGTGGTAGCGCACCGCGTTCTGGCTGATCTGGAGGATCGCCGGGCGGTCGGCGGCGGCGGCGCCGGCGGCGATCGCCTGGGCGTGTTCGAGCGTGATGACGTTGAAGGCCAGCACGGCGGTGCCGGCGGCGCGGGCGGCGGCGACCAGTTCAGCGGTGGCGGCGAGCGGCATCGGTGACCTCCTCGACGGTGACGTGGGTGAGCAGCCGGTTCGCCGTGGGGGCGTCGAAGTCCCCGGCGTACGGCGAGACGACGGCCGCGGCCGAGATCGCGGCGGCCCGGGCGAGGGTCCGCGGCCACGGCCGCCCGGTGGCGAGCCCCTGGGCGAGGACGGCGGCCAGGGCGTCACCCGCGCCGGTGGGGTTGCCGAGCACGGTCTCCGGCGCACGCACCTCGTACGCCGTTCCGCCGGCAACGGCGACGAAGCCCTGGGCGCCGCGGGAGACCACCGAGGCCCCGGCCCCCAGGTCGCCCAGCCGGTACGCGGCGGAGACCGCCTCCGCCCGGGTGCGGGGCGCGGCCCCGACGATGTCGGCGATCTCGTCCGCGTTGGGCTTGACCACGTCGGGGCGTGCGGTGAGCGCGTGGTGCAGCGTGGCCCCCGCCGCGTCGACCAGCACGACCGCCCCCGCCGAGTGGGCCGCGACGGTGAGGTCGCGGTACGCGGTGACCGGCACGCCGGGCGGGCAGCTGCCCGAGAGCACCACCACCGCCGCGGACGCGACGGCGTCGTCGAAGCGTTCGGTGAAGGCGCCCCACTCGGCCGCCGTGACGACGGGCCCCGGTTCGTTCAGGACGGTCGCCGCTTTCGGGGACACCACGGTGACGGTGCGCCGGGACTCGCCGCCGACGGTGGTGAGGTCGGCCGGGATGCCGGCGTCGCGCAGCTCCTCCCGGATGGTCTCGCCGGTCGTGCCGCCGGCCAGGCCCAGCAGTCGGGTCCGGGCGCCGAGCAGGGACAGCACGCGCGCCACGTTCACCCCCTTGCCCCCGGCCCGGTACCGCGTCGTGGTGACCCGGTGCGAGGTGCCGGGAACGAGATCGGGCACCGTGTAGGTGACGTCGATCGCCGGGTTGGGACAGACCGCGAGGATCACGGTCGGCTCGCGGTCGCCGGCAGCACGACGGACCGGGTGAGGTGGCGCGGCCGGTCCGGGTCGAGGCCCTTGCGGTCGGCGACCGCGACGGCGAGCCGCTGCGCGGCGACCAGCTGCGCCATCGGGTCCGCCGGGGACTGGACCACCATGGCGCCGGTGGCAGCCACGTCCTCCCGCAGGCCGTCCGGCGCCGGCCCGAGGATCCACACCGCCGACTGCGCGTCGGCGACGCTGATGGGGCCGTGCCGGTACTCCATCGCGGGGTACGACTCCGCCCACGCCTGCGCGGCCTCGCGCAGCTTCAGGGCCGCCTCGTGCGCCAGCCCGACCGACCAGCCGGTGCCGAGGAAGGTGAACTGCCGGCGGTCGAGCAGCGCCGGGTCGACGGGGGCGGCCAGGACCGCGCGGGCGTCGTCGACGGCGGTGCCCAGTCCGGCGCCGACGGCGCAGCGCCACAGCGCGAGCGCCGTCGTGGCGAACCGGGTCTGCACGACCGACCGCTCGTCGGCGAAGTCCAGCACCACGGACTGGTCGGCCAGCCGCGTGGCCGCCTCGTCGGGGACGGCGGTGACGACGGTGGACCGCTGGCCGGCGGGGAGGTCGGCGAGCAGGCGGAGCACCTCGGTGGTGGTCCCGGACCGGGTCAGGGCGACGACCCGGTCGTAGCGGCGGTGATGCGGGAACTGCGAAGCCGCGAAGGCGTCGGTCTCGCCGCCGGCGGACTCCCGCAGCGCGGCGAAGCACTGTGCCATGAACAGCGACGTGCCGCACCCGACGACGGCGACCCGCTCACCGGGTGCGGGCAGCGCCGCCGTCACGGCCGACGACCGGGCCAGGCTCTCGGCTCGCGACCACGACTCCGGCTGCGACGTGATCTCCTCGGTGATGTACGCCATCGACTGCCACCTCATGCAATAAACGTGCCGAAAATTTGCAACTTATTGCAGGACGCTACGGCGACGGGCGGCACCGGTCAAGGTGGGTCGGGCAGGGCGGGCGAGCCGATAGGGTTACCCGCCGGATGCGTCCAGGGACCGGAGTGCGCGACGATGAACCGCTACGAACGGTGGAACAAGCTGCTCGAGATGCTGGCCGAGCAGGGCCAGCTGGACATCGAGACGACCGCCGCAGCGCTGCGGGTCAGCGGCGCGACGGTGCGCCGCGACCTCGACGAGCTCGCCGCCCAGCGGCTGGTCACGCGGACCAGGGGCGGCGCCGCCGCGAGCAACGTCACCTACGACCTGCCGCTGCGCTACAAGGCGGGCCGGCACGCACCGGAGAAGCAGCGCATCGGCGAGGCCGCCGCGGCCATGATCGCCCCGCACTCCACCGTCGGCATCAACGGCGGCACCACCGCGACCGAGGTCGCCCGCGCCCTGGCGCTGCGCGCCGACCTGGCCGCCGACGGCCGCACAGCGGCGCTGACGGTGGTCACCAACGCACTCAACATCGCCAACGAGCTCATCGTCCGCCCGCACATCCGGGTGGTCCTCACGGGAGGGACGGCCCGGCCCCACTCGTACGAGCTGGTCGGTCCCATCGCCGCGACGATGCTCGACGGGGTGGCGTTGGACGTCGCGGTGATCGGGGTGGACGCGATCGACCACCGGCACGGGGCGAGCGCGCACCACGACGGCGAGGCGGCCGTCAACCACACCATGCTGGCCACCGCGGCCCGCGCGATCGTGGTGGCGGACGGCTCGAAGCTGGGCCGTCGCGCGTTCGCGCGCATCTGCACCGTCGGCGAGATCGACACGCTGGTCACCGACACCGGCGCGGACGACGAGCAGGCGGCGCTCCTGACCGAGGCCGGGGTGACCGTGGTGCGGGCCTGACCGGCCGCATCACCGGGGTCGGCCGACACCACGGCGCCCTCCGGCGGCCCGGCCGCGGTCTGTCGCCTCCCGGCGCGCACCCGGGGCTGGTGGCGCGGCCGAGGTGTCGCCGCACGGGCAGGGACGACGGCCGGGGCAGCCAGGTGCGCCGGCCCTGTTCACCCCCGCCCCGCGAGCGCCTCACCCAGCGGGGTGCGCCGGTAGAGCACCGTGCGGCCGGTGCGGGCACGGGCAACCAGCCCGGCGTCGCGCAGCACCGCCAGATGGCCGCCCACCCCGCCCAGGCTGGCCCCGAGCTGGGCGGCGAGCTGGCTGGTGGTAGCGGGCGCGGCCAGCGCCCGCAGCACCGCCGCCCGCCCCTGTCCGACCAGCCGGTCCAGCGCGTCCTCCGGCCGGGCCGGGTCGGGCGGCCCCAGCAGTTCCGCCACCCCCGAGGCTCGGTAGACGACGGCGAACGGCCACGGCGGGTCGACGTAGGTGATCATGGTGCCGAAGACCGTGGGGACGAAGAGCAGCCCCCGGCCGTCGAGTCGGCGGACGCCCGGGTCGCCGTCGGCGACCTCGATCGCCCCGACGGCCCCGCCGGGCGCCCACCGCAGCCGGGGGTCCAGGTCGGCGACGGCCGCCCCCCAGCCGTACGCGAGGAGCCGGCCGGCCCGGTGCAGCAGGTCCCGTTCGAGGACCGCGCGCAGGCGGGGCCAGTCCGGCTCGACCAGGGTCGCCCAGGCGGCCTCGATCGCGTCGGCGAGCAGGTCCACCACATGGGGCGAGTCGTAGATCCGGCGAGCGTACGCCGGTGGGGTGCCGCGTGGACCGGCGAGGTTGCGGGCCAGTTCGCCGCGGGCCTGCGCGAGCGGGGTCGCCCGCACCACGGCCAGTTCGTCGGCGAAGTCCCGCCCGGTGCCGTCCGGTGGCGGCTGGATGAAGTCCGCGTTGTAGCCGCCGCGGCGCAGCAACGCCAGCAGCGCGCCCACCGCCGGCAACTCCCGCCGCAGCCGCTGGTACCCCGGTCGCGCCCGGGCCACCCACGGCGCCAGCACGGAGGCCGGGTTCTGCCCGGCGCAGAGCCGCAGCGCCGCCACCGCCTCGCCCAGCGGGGAGATGGCGTAGCGGCTCGCCGCCACGTCGGCCAGGGTCACCTCGATCCGCACACCGCACCTTTCGTCCGACAACGAAAGGATAGGCCGGCCACCGGAACGGCCCGCACGATGCCCGGGTGACCACCACCTCCACCAGAACCGGTGCCGGGCGACCCGCCGCCTACCGCGACGCCTTCGCCGTCGCCGAGTTCCGGGTGCTCCTCGGCAGCTTCGGCGTGTTCATGATCGGCGAGACGGTGAAGATGCTCGCCCTGTCCGTGCTCGTCTACGAGCGCACCGGCTCGGGGCTGCTCGCCGCCCTGGCGTACGTGACCGGGTTCCTGCCCCACGCGCTGGGTGGGCTGTTCATGCTCGCGCTCGCCGACCGGTGGCCTCCGCGCGCGGCGATCGTCGGGTACGACCTGCTCCGGCTCGCCCTGGTGGTGGTCCTCGCCCTCGGCGCGCTCTCCCCGGCAGGCATGCTGGTCCTGGCCGCGGCCGTCGGCCTGCTGGCCCCGGTCGGCAGCGCCGCGCGCTCGGCGCTGCTGCCGGAGGTGCTGCCGGGCGACACGTACGTGCTCGGGCGGTCCCTGCTCACCGTCGCGGCGGGCGGCACCCAGGTGGCCGGGTTCGCCCTCGGCGGGCTCCTGCTCGGCTGGATCGGCCCGTACGGCGCGCTGTGGGTGGCCGCCGCGACGTGTGCCGTCTCGGCCCTGCTCGTCCGCGCCGGGCTCGCGGCGCGACCGCCCCGGGCGGGACGGGACGGTTCCGGGGCGGTCCGGGAGACCTGGCGGGTCAACCGGGCGCTGCTCGCCGACCGGCGGATCCGCGGGCTGCTGCTGGCGCAGTGGCTGCCCGGCTCGCTGCTGGTCGGGGCGGAGGGCGTCGCCGTGCCGTACGCCGCCGGTCTCGGGCCGGACGCCAGCGCGGGCGTGCTGTTGATGGCCGCCGCGTCCGGGATGCTCGTCGGGAACCTGCTGGTCGGGCGGTTCGTCGCCCCCGCCCGCCGGGAGGCGTGGACACCCTGGCTCTCGCTGCTGCTCGGCGTACCCATGCTGGTCTTCGTGGCCCGGCCGGGCCTGTGGCCGGCGGCGGCCCTCTTCGCGGTGGCCACCGCGGGCTTCGCCTACCAGCTCGGTCTGGCCCAGCGGTTCCTCGACGCCGTTCCGGAGGCCCGTCGCGGTCAGGCCTTCGGGCTGCTCGGCGCCGGCCTGATGGCGGCCCAGGGCCTGGCCGCCGCGGCCGGCGGCGCCCTGAGCGACGTGCTGCTTCCCGGCGCGGTGATGGCGCTGGCCGGTGGCGCGTCGCTCGCGGCGACGCTGGCGCTGTGGCGTGTCCTCTCGCCGCCACGGTGAAGGTCGATCATCGAGATTGGTCTCTGGCTATACCCGCCCGCGACTGGTAGAAATTTTGCAAGGCCGTTCACCTGCCGGCAAAATTCTTCCTCACAGTGAGGCTTCGATGACGATAAGAAGGATCATGGCGAGCCTCACGGTCGCCGTCGTCGGTTCGGTGGGGGCGGTGACCCCGACCTGGGCGGCCCCCACCGAGGACCGGACCGTCAGCTACCGCGGCTACCAGGTGGCGGTACCCGCCGGCTGGCAGGTCGTCGACCTGGCCGAGGACCCCCATGCCTGCGTCCGGTTCGACCGGCCCACCGTCTACCTGGGCCACCCCGGCGACGAGCCCTGGTGCCCCTCCGGTCTGGTCGGGCGCACGGCGGGACTCGTCATCGAACCGATCGACGCCGTCACCGCCGACCGCCTCACGGCGGACACCGCCGTCACGACGAGCGGCCGGGCGAGCGTGGACGCCCCGCTGTCGCGCGACGGCACCATCCAGGTCGCGGTACGCGACGCCGGCGTCCTCGTCACGGCCGCCCACACGCCGGACACCGAGGCGACGGTCCGCCGCATCCTCGCCTCCGCCAGCCTCGGTCGGGGCGCCACGCCGGCGCCCCTGGACCCCGCGCGCACGGCCGCCGGGCCGACCTCGGTGGCGCCGCTGGCGGCGGCCGGTCCCCAGCCGGGCACCTACACCGGCAAGGGCTTCGACACGTGCACCGCCCCGGCCCAGTCGACCATGGACGCGTGGCGCAACAGCTCGCCGTACCGTGCGGTCGGCATCTACATCAGCGGCGCCAGCCGGTCCTGCACCCAGGCCAACCTGACGGCGACCTGGGTGACCAACCAGACCAACAAGGGCTGGCACCTGATCCCCATCGAGCTGGACTACCAGGCCCCGTGCGGCACCCGCACTCCGAAGATGTCGTACGACCCGGCCACGGCCCGGTCGCAGGGCGCCACCCGGGCGGCCAGCGCGGTGAACGCGGCCAGCGCGCTGGGCATCCCCGCCGGAAGCGTGATCTACAACGACATCGAGCACTACCCGTCGAGCGAGTCGTGCAAGGCGGCGGTGCTCTCGTACCTGTCCGGCTGGACCGAACGGCTCCACGCGCTCGGCTACCTCTCGGGCATGTACTCCAGCGGCTCCTCCGGCGTCCGAGACCTCTGCGCCGCCTACGACGACCCCCGGTACACCCGCGTCGACCACCTCTTCTTCGCCTGGTGGAACGGCGTGGCGGACACCGACGCCGGCAGCTACTGCCCGGACGGGCACTACGCCAACCATCAGCGGATCCACCAGTACACCGGGGACAGCTACGAGACCTGGGGCGGGGTGCGGATCTACATCGACCGCGACTACCTCGACGTCTCGGCCGGAACCACGCCGCCGCAGGAGTTCAGCGTCACGGTCGACAACACCACCGCGGGTCGGTTCACGGCGAGCGCGAACTGGGGGACCTCGACCTATTCCAGCCAGCGGATCGGTCCCGACTACCGGTTCGCCGACCCGGTCTCCGCCAGTGACGTGGCCTGGTACAAGGCGAACCTCCCCGAGACCGGCGCGTACGAGGTCTCGGTCTGGTACCCCGCCTCCTCCGGCTACAACGACTCGACCCCGTACATCGTGGCGACCACCGGCGGCAACCAGTCGGTACGGGTCAACCAGCGCCTCAACGGCGGCCGGTGGGTGTCGCTCGGCGTGTTCACGCTGGCCGCCGGCGACGGCGACAAGGTCGGCGTGAGCCGGTGGACCAGCGGCACGGGCTACGTCGTCGCCGACGCGGTCCGCATCACCCGCGCCTGAGGCAGGCTCCCGGCGACCCGCCGGTCCACCGGCGCCGTGCGCTCGCGCGGGATCACAGTGAACGCCGCCGCTTCGGGGTTCGTGGACACTGATGCCAACGCCGGCTGGCTGCGCGGAAACCCTGAGGCCGAGGCGTACGCGGCCGGCCGGGCGGCGCTGGGGCGAGTCGGTCAGCCGGCGGGCATCGCCGACGTGGTCGCCTTCCTCGCTTCCGACGGTTTCCCGCTGGATCACCGGTCAGCTGGTGGACGCCACGGGCGTGGCCGACCTCTGACCGACCGTTCGCTGGTCAGCGGCCGGGGCGGGTGGCGACCATGGCGTCGTGCAGCTCCTCGGAAGTGGGGACGGGGGGCAGTGCGGATGCGAAGCCCTCCGGATGGCAGGCGTCGAGCAGTAGCGCCACCAGGCGCCGCCACGCCCCCGGCGCCGACTGCCGGGTGGAGCGCAGCACGCCGGCGTTGGCCATCAGGAACAGCATGACGTCGGCGCCCGTCACGTCGGAGCGCAGCTGGCCCTCCTGCTGGGCGCGCCGGATCAGGGCATCCAGTGCGCCCAGCGCCCGGGTCCGGGGTTCCTCCATGCCGGGCGAGTTGGGGAAACAGGCGGTGAAGCCTTCAGTCACCGCTCGGTCGGCGGCCTGCATCGCACACACCCGCTCGACGAAGTCGCGGAAGGCGGCCCCGGGGTCGGGTGCCCGAACGGCCTGCTCGGCGAGGTCGGCCAGCTCGTTCAGCCGATCGGTCAGTACCGCCTCGATCAGTGACTCCCGCTTCGGGAAGTGCCGGTAGAGGGTGGCGATGTTGACCTCGGCCCGCCGGGCCACGTCCTCGAGCGGTGCCTCCAGCCCGCGCTCGCCGAACACGGCACGGGCTGCCGCCACGACGCGTCCCCGGTTGAGTTCGGCGTCCCTCCGCAGCCCCTTACCAGATCTCATGACCCAATCCTACGAAGTGAAGGGTGCCCTGCGCTTCTGGTACGGTTGGCGCACCGCTTAACCGCAGGGTTCCCTTCGTTTTGTGGAGAGTTACGTTGAAGATCGTTCTCTGGGTCGCCCAGGGCCTCCTCGCCGTCCTGTTCGCCGGGGCGGGCGGCATGAAGGTCGTCATGGCCAAAGACTCGCTCGTCCCGTTGATGCCGTGGGTGGTCGACTTCTCTTCCGGAATGGTGAAGGTGATCGGCGTCCTGGAGGTGCTCGGCGCGGTCGGGCTGGTCCTTCCCGCCCTCACCTTGATCGCGCCTGTGCTCACTCCGATCGCCGCCACCGGTCTCGCCGTTGTCATGCTCGGCGGCGGGATCGTGCACATCGGCCGGGGAGAATACCCCCACAGCATCGGCAACCTGGTGGTGCTCGCGTTGGCGGTGTTGGTCGCCTGGGGCAGGTTCGGCCCCTACGCCCTCGCTGCCCGGAACTGGGGGTAGCCACCGGCCGGTAGGCGAGGCCCGGCCGCCGACACCCCACCTGGTGCCGGCCGGCAGGTCGGGCAGGTCGGACCGGGGCCAGGGCCGACAGCGCCGGTCACGGAGACCGGTACGCCACCCATCCTGGCCTAGTTGCTGCGATTGCTGGCGTCGAGGGCAGCCTGCTCCACTCGCTGGCGGTAGTCCAGCCACCATGACTCGTCGGCGGGGGGCAGGTTGTCGTTCCTGGGCAGCAGCCCGGCCGCGCCATCGATGAGTTCGCGCACGATGTCAGCGTGGCCGGCGTGCCGTTGTGTTTCCGCGATGACGTGGACCAGGACGCGGTGCAACGTGACCGCTGCATCGCCCCACCACGGCACGCGGCCTACCTCATCCAGCGCAACGGCTGCAATGGTGGTGTCGGCGTGGGCGATCGCGCGACGGTACAGTCCGACGATCTCCTCGCGGGTCTCATCCGCGGTCGCCCACATGTCGGCATTGGTCTCCGTTCCGTCGCCGACGTACGGCAGCTCCTGCTCGAACGGTCGGCCGAACACGACGCCGAAGTAGAGGATCTCCATGGCCGCCGAGTGCTTCACCAGACCGAGCAAGTTGGTGGCGGTCCGGGTCAACGGGCGGCGAATGTCGTATTCGCTGAGCCCGTCGAGCTTCCACAGCAGCGCGTCGCGGCCGCCCTTCAAGTAACTGTGCAGGTCTGCCTTCATCGCGGCACTATGGCATCCGGTTGGGTGTCGGCGCTGCCCGGACGATCCACGGAGCGCATGATCGGCAGGACACGCCCTAGCCCTCCGCAGCGCCGTTGAGTGGCTTGCGCCAGACCGACACGTGGCTCTCGCTGTCGGACGTGAAGGGAGCGCCGTTCCAGTCCGCCACCCGCTGCTCCAGCGTCAAGCCGGCCAGCCGCGCCATGAGGTCGCACTCGGCAGGCCAGATGTAGCGGAAGTTGCTGTAGCCGTAGCGCGTGCTCCCGTCGTCCAGCCGCCAGTAGTGGTGAGAGGTCCCCTGCTGCGTGACCATGTCGTAGGTGTCGAAGCCGACGTGCCGGTCGGTCACCTCGAACGGCACCGCCGCCTGCCCTGGCGGGAACCGCCGGATGCCTGGCACCCACAGTTCGACGACGAAGCGACCACCCGGCGACAGGTGCCGGGCTGCGTTGCGGAAGCACTGCACCTGCTCGTCCTGAGTGCGCAGGTTGCCGATGCTGTTCCACACCACGTACACGAGCGAGAACTGGCCGGGGACGGTCGTCGTGGCCATGTCACCGACGACGACCGGCAATTCCTCCGCGGGCACCTTGCGCCGCAGCTGGTCGGCCATCGGCTGCGACAGCTCGATCCCGGTCACCGGGATGCCTCGGGCGGCGAGCGGGATCGCCACCCGACCCGTACCGATCGCGAACTCGAGCGCGGGGCCGGAGCCCGCCAGCCGGGCGAGGAAATCCACGGCGGGGTCGAGCACCTGGGGGGCGAACATCTCGGCCGAGCTGTCGTCGTACCGCTCCGCGGTGTCCTCGTCCCACAGATCGCTGCTCGTCACGGGCGCGAGCCTGCCCGCTTTCCCGTGGTCTTGCCACCCATTTTCGAAGAGGCCACGACCACGACCGCCTCCCGGCGGCTGAAGCCGGCCACCACACCTCATCCCCGACCGACCCCCGCCGCCGCATCACCCACTGTGGACTGCCTCGTGTCCCGACGGTCGTCACACACCGCTTCCCGTGCAGATGCTGTTCGGATTCGCTGACCCGGTCCTCGCGATCGCGCGGTTTCTGCACAACGAATGAGGGCGGTGGGAGCGCCCGCGCCGACGGCCCGGTTGACGTCCGGCGCGGGCCCAGGCCCTGACGAAAGTCAGGGGTGGTTGCTGTCGATCGGATCCTGTGATGGCAGGGCGCGGATTCGTAGCGTGGCCGATGTCAATCGAGATGATCGGAGCACGCCGTGCGGGCGGATAGTTTCTGCTGGTGGCGGGGGATCGTTCTGGCGGCGGCCACGGGCTTGGCGGTTTCTGCGGGTTCCGGTCCCGCGCAGGCCGCCGATGCGGGCGACGACGCCGTGGATGCCGGGGCGGTGGAGCGGGTCGTGGAGGACTTCGCAAGCAGGGCCGGCTACCCGGGGATCGCCGTGGCGATCACCAGGGGAGATCAGGTGCTGCACGTCGGCGGTCATGGTCACGACGCGTCCGGCGCGGCGGTAACCGCGACGACGCCGATGCCGGTCGCGTCCGTCAGCAAGTCGTTCACGGCCCTGGCGGTGATGCAGCTGGTGGAGGCGGGGAAGGTGGAGCTGGACGCGCCCGTTCGCCGGTATCTACCGGACTTCCAGATCGACGACGCCCGCGGGGCACGAGTCACGGTGCGGGAGTTGCTGAATCAGACCTCCGGGATCACCGACCGCACGCTGCGGGAGAAGAGCCTGCGGCAGCCGGACTCGCTCGCGGCCGCGCAGCAGCGGGCGCGCGCGGCCACCTTGGCGGCCGATCCCGGCACCAGGTACGCGTACACGAACACGAACTATCACCTCGCGGCGCGGCTGGTCGAGGTGGTCTCCGGGGAGCCGTTCGCGGACTACCTGCGTGATCGGGTGTTCGAGCCGGTGGGAATGCGGTCCACCATCAGCATTGATCAGACCCCGGGCGATCTGCCGGAGCAGGTGCGTGAGGGTTACGTGTATGCGTTCGGGGCGACGGTCCCGGCGACCGAGCCGAAGCGGTTCGTGGCGGGCTCTGACGGGGTGATCGCCACCGCGGCGGACATGGCTCAGTGGCTGATCATGCAGAACAGCGGCGGCGTTGCGGCCAGCGGTGCGCGCGTGGTTTCCGCATCGAGCATCACCGCCATGCACACGCCGTCCGGCTCGGGTTCGACCTACGGCCTGGGCTGGGATCGCGACGACAACGGCTGGGTCCGCCACAACGGCGTGTGGTTCACCTTCACCGCCAGCCAGCTGCTGTTGCCGTCTGGCTATGGCATCGCGGTGCTGGGCAACAGCGGTATCGGCCTGGGCAACGAGGGCACCGATCAGCTGGCGGACGCCATCGCGGAGCTGGTGGCCGGCGGCAGCCCGCAGGCGCCTGCGGCCCTGCGGCTGATCATCGACCTCGTGCTGGCCGGCTTCACGTTGCTCAGCTTGGCGTTAGGCGTACGCAACCTTCGCCGCAGCGGCGAGTGGGCACGCCGGTTCGCCGTCAGGCCGTTCTGGCAGCCGGTCATGCGGCTGGTGCCACGGCTGGTGCCGTTGGCGTTGCTGGTGATGCTGCCCGACCTGCTCGGTCAGGTCGTGGGCGGCGGACGAGACGTCACATTCGTGCAGTTGGCGTACTACACGCTGCCGCTGGTCGTCTGGACGGCGGTCACTGCGATCACCAATGCGAGCGTCATGATGACTCGGGTCTGGGCTCTGGTTCGGGCCCCCCGTGCTGCGAGCGGGCATGCCGCGTCCGTTGGGGTCGTCCCGGCCGAGATGCTCGCCGGGTAACGCCGATGCTCGTGACGAGCACGGCGGGCGGGGAGCACCGTCACAGCCTCACTCTCCCGCGAGGCGGCAAGCGGCCTGAGTCGTCGCGCTCTGTCGGCGGCTCTGTCTACTGGTGGCACGGCCCCGTTCTGCTCGTGCAGTGCGGCATGATGGGCGCTCATGGGCACCGCCGATCCGTATGTGACCGTCACGGAGCCGACGTTCGTGGCACGGTTCTTACTCGATCTCGGCACGGAGACCGAGGAGTCGGTAGCCAACGTGGATGCCTTCGTCGATCTTCCTGACGGTTCCAGTTGGGCGCTGACGATCTTCACCGTCGACGAGGTCCGCCGCCTGCTCGAGAAATGGAAGAAGACCGGTGAAGCCGCGAACGGCAGTTACTTCTGGGCCGTTGACCAGCTGATCGTGCCCGAACCGGGAGTGCCGGCCATGACCACGGCTATCCGAGAACTCGTTCGCAGCGGGGAGATACAAACCGTCGGCGTGCGATGCGAGTATCCGGACTGAAGCCGCCGGTGTGTCCACGAGGGGTGACGGCTCCGACGGGCGCCGTGCACGGGTGGCGGAAATAGGATGACCAGGTCGGGCAGGCAGGCACGCCACCGCATCAACTGCTCCGACCGCGGCAACCGCGCTTTCAGCCGGGCCCGCCGCACGTCATCCCAGGGTCCCTGGGAGGTGTCGCACCACCCGGGTGCTGCCCTTGCAGTCGGCTGGACAGTTCTCGTGGTAGTTCGCGGACTGCTTGGCGCCGGCGAGGAGATACGACAGCCCTACCAGGTTGTCGTCCTTGAGCAGCAGTGCCTCGGCCTCGATTTCCTCGAAGCGCCGCTGCTCGGTCAACAGCCAGCCAAGCTGCCGGTACGAAGAGTTGTGGCCCGGCTCGGCCAGCGTGTCCCGGACGAGCTGAGTCGCCTCCTCCAGGCGGCCCTGTGCCGCCAGCAGCCGCACGCGAACGTGCCCCTCGCCCGCGTCAACGGCAGCCTGGTAGGCGGCTACCGCCTCGTCGGTGCGGCCCAGCTTCTCCAACAGCGCACCCAGCGGCCATCGACGAACACCCTCCCCGCCGATCGCTGACCGATAGGCACGGACCGCCTCGTCCAGCTGGCCCGCCCGGGCATACACCTTGGCCAGCCGGGCGCCCGCCGCCGCGTCACCAGCCGCGATTGCCATCTGGTACTCGCCGATGGCCTCGTCGATCCGGCCGGTCTTGGCGAGCAACGCGGCGAGACGGGTCCGGGCTTCCGGCTCACCCGCCTCCACCGCCGCCCGCCACCCGGCGATTGCCTCGTCGGTCCGGCCCGCATCCGCCAGCACGCTCGCGAGGCCGCCGTACGCCCGAGGCAGACCCGCCTCGATGGCCGCCCGCCAATGCGCCTCCGCCTCCTCGACTCGGCCGTCCTCCATCAGCAGGTCGGTCAGGCGTTCCACATCCAGCCGGCCCCCGCCGCTGGCCCGGGCTTCGAGAATCGAAATCGCCTCGTCCACCCGCCCCTGCTCGACCAGCCACTCGGGGCGATCGTCCGGGTCAATCGGCTCGTCGAACATGCCGGCACGATACGACAGTGGTGCTCTGCGAATCAGTCGATTTCCTCGGCGTCGCTCAGGTCTTCGAGCCGTATCGGCCGGTGCTGAGCAAATATCACCGCCAAGCCGTAAGGGTCGCAGACGGCAAAGCGTCCCTCCTGGAAGTGCAGGACCCATTCGCTGTCGGTGTAGAAGTTGAGCTGTGGGTTGTCCAGCGAAAGCTCCTCGGCAAGGACCTCCCGGTAGGGATCGAACTCCTCCTCGGCCAAGCCGAACCAGGCCGGATCGGTCAGCATCGTGGCGTGCACGAAGCGAAGCCCTGCCATCAGGTAGTGATCGACGTCGTCGAGCACGTGGGCGATCATTGGCAGATCGACGCGGTCGAGGTCGTCGACGCCGTTGAGCAGGATGTTGACCGCGATCGGAAGGCGGTAGGCCGAGCTCGTAGCCGGCTGTTGGAGGCTCCATATGGAGAGATCGCCGGGCCCGCGTTCGAGAGTCAGTAGGCCGATGCCAGGACGAGACACGGTCGTGGTCATGTCGACATCCTCCACCCGAGCCAGCCGTCGAACTGTGGGCTCGGCTGAGCGCTGGCGTGAAAACTGCAAAGGCAAGGAGGAGAACTCCTTGCCACTATTAACATATACCGCACCCCCGGGCTTGCGGCAAGACCCCGGTCGTGGCGCACAATCGTCGGCCGAGCGCAAGAATCGGCACATTATGGGGGAACGCATGTTTGATGTGATCATCGCCGGCGGCGGCCCGACCGGCATGATGCTGGCGAGCGAATTGCGTCTGCACGGCGTCAACGTGCTCGTGCTGGAGAAGGAGGCCGAGCTGCCGCCGTTCGTGAGGTCGCTCGGGCTGCACGTGCGCAGTATCGAGGTGATGGATCAGCGAGGGCTGTTGGAGCGGTTCCTCGAAGCCGGCAAGCAGTACCCGATCCGTCCCGGCGAGATCCGGGGATTCTTCGCGGGCATCGAAAAGCCCGCTCCCAGCGGGCTGGACACCGCGCACGGATACGTACTCGGTATTCCGCAGACGCTCACCGACCGGCTGCTCGCCGAGCACGCGGCCGAAGTCGGAGTTGAGATCCGGCGCGGCTGTGCAGTGGTCGGGCTGGAGCAGGACGACGACGGCGTGACCGTCCACCTGGGAAATGGAACTGCGACGCCGTTGCGGGCGCGGTTTGTCGTCGGCTGCGACGGTGGGCGCAGCACGGTTCGGAAACTGCTCGGGGTCGGATTCCCCGGCGAGCCGTCGAAAATCGACACGCTGCTGGGCGAGATGGAGGTGACGGCGTCCCCGGACGACATCACCGCAGTGATGACCGAGGTACGCAAGACCGAGAAGCGGTTCGGGATCGGGCCGTCGGGCAAACCGGGGGTGTTCCGGGCGGTCGTGCCGGCGGAGGGCGTGGTCGAAGACCGGTCGGTGCCGCCGACGCTCGCGGAGTTCAAGCAACAACTGCGCAGGTACGCCGGCACCGACTTCGGCGTCCACTCCCCCCGCTGGCTGTCGCGCTTCGGCGACGCGACCCGCCAGGCCGAGCGCTACCGGGTCGGACGGGTGTTTCTGGCCGGGGACGCCGCACACGTCCACCCGCCGATGGGTGGGCAGGGGCTCAATCTCGGGATCCAGGACTCGTTCAACCTGGGCTGGAAGCTGGCGGCGGCCATCAACGGCTGGGCGCCGGACGACCTGCTGGACAGCTACGAGTCCGAGCGGCATCCGGTGGCCGCCGACGTGCTGAACAACACCCGTGCACAGATGCACCTGACGACCAACGAGCCCGGACCGCAGGCCGTTCGGCAGTTGTTGACGCAGCTGATGGACTTCAACGACGTCAACCGGTTCCTGATCGAGAAGATCACGGCGATCAGCATCCGGTACGACTTCGGTGAGGGCCATGCCCTGCTCGGGCGGCGGCTGCGTGACGTCCAGCTGAAGCATGGGCGCCTGTTCGAGCTGTTGCGCACCGGCAGGGGGCTGCTGCTCGACCAGACGGGGCGGCTTTCGGTGGACGGCTGGGCCGACCGGGTCGACCACGTCGCCGACATCAGCGAGGAGTTGGACGTACCGGCGGTACTGCTCCGGCCGGACGGGCACGTCGCGTGGGTCGGCGAGGATCAGCAGACGCTCGAGGTCACGCTGGCCAAGTGGTTCGGCGCCGCAGGAACTCCTACGGCCGGTTGAGGGACGCTCTCGAGGATCGCGGCGCCAGATCCGCCTACAGCGTTCCTCGGCGATGGGGTCAGCATCGTGCGGCGGGGCCGTCCGGGTGGACGCAGCAGGCTGGGCATGCGCGGCCTGGGCGGTGGCAATCCCGACCGTGTCGATCAGCCGGCGCCGTTATCGGCTGGTGAGACTCGGTTGGCGCACGGTAGCTTGCCGCCCGTGACCGACTGGATCAAGATCTTCGACGACGACTGCCGCGTTCCACCAGGGCGTGAGCTGAACGAACTGACCGCGGAACTGGCGCAGTGCCTACGCGATCCGGACCCGGGCATTCGGGACGGCCATCCGTACGTCGTGCTGCGCACCTGGATCGAACGCGACGTCATCGCCGGTGACCGCCGTGAGCAACTCGGCGACGAGATGGCCGATCGGTTCACCGACCCGCGCACCGAGGCCCGTACCTTCGCGCCCCTGGTCCTGGACATGATCGTCAGTCGGGGAGACTTCCGTCCGCGCTGGCTCGACGCCTTCAGCCGCTGGTATCCGGCAGAGACGGACCTGCGGGGATACCACCCGCGGCTGGGCTGGCTGCACGCGGTGGCGCACGGCGCCGACCTGCTCGGCACCTTCGGCCGCCACCGTGACGTCGATCCCGCCGCCATGCTCGACCTGGCGGGCGCCCGGCTGCTCGCCCGCACCGACCACCTCTGGGCCGAGCGTGAGGACGACCGCCTCGCCCGCGCCGTCGCCCTGGCTCTGACCCGCCCGGAGCTCACCGCCGCAGCGTCAACGAGCTGGCTCGACCCGATCACCGCCGACTTCCGTGCCGTGTCCGCCTCGACCACACCCACGTACGTTTCCAACGCGCTGCGCACACTGCGGGCGCTCTACGTCTTCGTCGATTGCGGCATACGGGTCCGACCAGACGGTCCCCGGCAGCAGATCACCCACCGCCACGAGGTCAAGCAGCGGCTGGTCGACGTTCTGGAAAGCGACGCCAAGGCCATCGGCTGAACGCGTGGCGGACCAGGCGCACGTGACGGACTACGGGCTGCGAGGTCGTGGTCCTCGGCACCAGTCAACCGCGAGGTCCGCTCGTCCCTGAGGACCCGCTGGTGAGCTCCTCAGCTCAGGCTGATGACGGGCCGGGTCAGGATCTCGTGGGCGTACCGGTCGTCGGAGGCGAGCCACTGGCCGAAATCCTTGTCGCGGTAGGCAGTCGCGAGCGTGAGCCAGCCCAGGAAGAAGCCGCTGCCGCCACACGTGGCGCCGCCGCCGTCGCCTCCGCACACGATGGTCCGCTCGGTGGTCGCCTCATGCTTGTAGGGATCCTGCCCGATCGCCAACCCCCACAGGTTCGCCTCGCGGTGCGCGCCGGTCTTGTGGTCGTACGGGTAGCCGTCGTTGGGGCAGTCATCGCCCCAACGGAACAGGGTTGTCGCGCCGGCTCCACACGCCCACTCCCACTCATCCGCAGTGGTCGTCCGCAAGCCGATGTTCGCGAGCCCGGCCATGGCCTCGTCGTGGGAGACCTCCCGGGTCGCTCGGGCCCGCGCTACCTGCCCGGTCTGGTCGAACTCGACCGTCAGCCCGCCACCAGATCGGAATATCTTCACCCCGCCGCGCCGACTCCCGGTCGACGCGACGAGTTCGAGTACCCGAGGGTCGTCCGGCGCCAGCGGAATCTCGCACGGGTCGAACGCTTCCACCGCAATCAGCATCGCCGGCATCTCGGCGCTGCGTACCGGCGAGGTCATCGCGTCGACGTACTCGGCCAGCGGTGGAAGACCGTACTCGCCGGCGCTGTCGGCGTAGCTGGCAGCCTGCTCCGGAGCGGGCCGGAATCGGGCCGCGTCGTAGCCGAGAGTGGGCCGGCCGCCGGGTACGAGAGCGAATCGCATCCCGTCACGGTCGAACAGCGCCATCCGGTGCGACCGCCCCGCGTACGCCGTGTCCTTCAGGCCGACGACGGTCAGGTCGTGTCGGTCGGCGATGTCCTGGGCCATCCGACGGGCAGCGCCGTCAGACAGGTCGTTCCACTGCGCGAAACCGAGGTCGGCGTACGGCACCGCGCAAGAATAGAGCCGCAGGCGCCGATCGCACAGTGAGCCGGCCTCCACACCTGACCACCAGGCGCACGAGGCGGGGGCACCTGGAGGATCGGGCGGGCTCAGGCAACATGCGTGAGGTAGCCGGCGAGGGCCTCGTCGAGCACCTCCCGGCCGGGCCGTGCCCACACCTCCTCGGCAAAGACCTCCACCTCCACCGGTCCGTCGTACCCGGCCGCGTCCACGGCCTCCCGAAACCGGCGCAGCTCGACGCAGCCCGTGCCGGGCAGCCCCCGGCCGAGCAGCACCCCCGCCGGCAGCGGCGTCACCCAGTCGGCGATCTGGAAGCAGGCGATGCGTCCCTCCCGGCCGGCCCGCGCGATCTGCGCCCACACCTGGTCGTCCCACCAGAGGTGGTACGTGTCGACGACGACGCCCACCGCTTCCGCCGGATACGGCGCGACAAGGTCCAGGGCCTGACCGAGACTGGCGACCACGCACCGGTCCGAGCAGAACATCGGGTGCAGCGGCTCCACGGCGAGCCGGACCCCTGCGGCCCGGGCGTACGGCACCAACTCGCCGATCGCGTCGCGCACGTGCGCCCGGGCACCGTCGACGTCCCGGCTGCCGTCGGGCAGGCCGCCGGAGACCAGCACCAGCACCGGCGCGCCCACCGCCGCCGCCTCGTCGACGGCACGCCGGTTCTCGTCGAGCCAGCCGGGAGTGCTGAAGAACCCACCGCGGCACAGCGACGTGACGGTCAGGCCCGCGTCCCGCACCAGCGCCGCGGCCGGCTCGACCCCGTACGCGGCCAGATCCTCCCGCCACAGCCCCACCCCGGACACCCCGGCGTCGACGCACCCGGCGACGAGATCCGGCAGCGGCCACCGCTTCGTCGTCGCCGAGTTGAGCGCGAACCGCTTCACTGCGCCACCCCCGCCGTGGTCATGAACGCCCGCGCGCGGTACGCGGCCAGCTCGGCGTCGGGCAGCAGCCCGGCCGCGTCGGCCAGCCGCAGCAGCCGGCCCAGATGCACCGGCGACCGTCCCGACTGGAGACCACCGACCATCGTGAAGTGCTCCTGGTGACCGGCGAGCCAGGCCAGGAACACGATGCCGGTCTTGTAGTAGAAGGTCGGGGCGCCGAACAGGTGCCGGGCGAGCGGCAGCGTCGACGCCAGGATCCGGTCGTACGTCGCCAGGTCACCGGTGTCCAGCACGCGCAGCGCGGCGGCGGCCGGGGGCGCGATCGCGGCGAGGACGCCGAGCAGGGCGTCGGAGTGACCCTCGCCGTCGCCCCGGATCAGGGCCGGGTAGTTGAAGTCGTCGCCGGTGTAGAGCCGTACCCCCGCGGGCAGGCGCCGGCGCAGCGCGACCTCGAAGTCCTCGTCGAGCAGCGACAGCTTGACGCCGTCGACCTTGCCGGTGTGCGCGCCGATCAGCGCGAGCACGGTGTCCGCGGCCCGCGCGGGATCGGCGTCGCCCCAGTAGCCGGCGAGGGCCGGGTCGAACGCCGGGCCGAGCCAGTGCAGCACCACCGGGCCGTCGGCGTCGGCCAGCAGCCGGCCGTAGACGTCGAGGTAGTCGTCGGCGGACCGGGCCGCGGCGGCCAGGTGGCGGCTGCACATGAGTACCGGCCGGGCGCCGGCGTCCTGCACGTCGGCGAGCTGCTCGGCGTACGCCTTGCGGATCTCGTCGAGCGTGGCCGGGCCGGCCGGCAGCTGGTCGGTGGCGACGCCCGCGCAGATCGCGCCGCCCTCGGCCCGGGCTGCCGCCGCCGAGCGCCGCACCAGCTCGCGCGCGGCCGGATAGTCCATGCCCATGCCACGCTGGGCGGTGTCCATCGCCTCGGCGACGCCGAACCCGTACGACCACAGGTGCCGGCGGAACGCCAGGGTCGCGTCCCAGTCGACGGCGGCGGGCGTGCCCGGCACGTTCTCCGCGCGGGGGTCGGCGACGACGTGCGCGGCGGCGTACGCGACCCGGCTGGTGAAGCGGGCGCCGGGCGTGACGTGCTCGCGCCCGGCGCCGGAGAGGGTGAGCGGCCCGTCGGGCAGGTTGACGGTCCGGGTCACGGCCGCAGCTCCGTGACCTCGACGCGCCGGCCCTCCCGCGCCGACTGCAGGCCCAGCTCGGCCAGCTGCACACCCCGCGCGCCGGCCCACAGATCCCAGGTGTACGGGGCGTCCTCGGCGACGTGCCGCAGGAACATCTCCCACTGCGCCTTGAATCCGTTGTCGAACACCTCGTTGTCCGGCACCTCCTGCCACTGCGCGCGGAAGTCGTCGGTGGACGGCAGGTCCGGGTTCCAGACCGGCTTCGGGGTGGCGGCCCGGTGCTGGACGCGACAGCGACGCAGGCCGGCGACCGCGCTGCCCTCGGTGCCGTCGACCTGGAACTCGACCAGCTCGTCCCGGTTCACCCGGACGGCCCAGGAGGAGTTGACCTGCGCGACGATGCCGCCGTCCAACTCGAAGATCGCGTACGCGGCGTCGTCGGCGGTCGCGTCGTAGGGCTGACCGTCCTCGGCCCACCGGCGCGGGATGTGGGTGGTGACGTGCGCGGTGACCGCCCGGACCGGCGCGAAGATCTGCTCCAGGACGTAGTGCCAGTGCGGGAACATGTCGACGACGATGCCGCCGCCGTCGGCGGCCCGGTAGTTCCAGCTCGGCCGCTGGGCCTCCTGCCAGTCGCCCTCGAAGACCCAGTAGCCGAACTCGCCGCGCACCGACAGGATCCGGCCGAAGAACCCGCCCTTCACGAGCCGGTCGAGCTTGCGCAGGCCGGGCAGGAAGAGCTTGTCCTGCACGACGCCGTGCCGTACGCCGGCCGCGTCGGCGACGCGCGCCAGCTCGACCGCGCCGTGCAGGGTGGTGGCGACGGGCTTCTCCGTGTAGATGTGCTTGCCCGCCGCGACGGCGAGCCCGATCGCCTTCTCCCGTTCGCTGGTGACCTGCGCGTCGAAGTAGATCGAGACGTCCGGTCGCGCCAGCGCGGCGTCCAGGTCGGTCGTCCAGTCGGTCAACCCGTGCCGGGCCGCGACGTCGCGTAGTTTGGCCTCGTTCCGCCCGACCAGGACGGGTTCCGGCCAGAGCCGGCTCCCGTCACGCAGCGGTACGCCGCCCTGCTCTCGGATCGCCAGCAGTGACCGGACCAGGTGCTGCCGGTAGCCCATCCGCCCGGTCACGCCGTTCATCACGATGCCGATCGGGACACGTGCCGTCATCGTCCCACCTTCCTCAGGGGTCATCTCCGGCACCCGGGCCGGCCGGGTGCCGCACACTGCCCGTCCCCGGCGGGAACGACGGCCCTGCCGTCGTCCCCGCCGGACCGGTTCAGGCCGGGGTTCCGGTCACCGTCAGGTGACGCAGCCGGCCGATGTTGTCGAACGAGCCGAAGCCGACCCGTCCGGAGCCGAACGTGGTGTCCTTCGCGGTCATCAGCGGGTCCTTCCTCCCGTCCACGTAGACCGCGATCTCGCCGGTGGCCGGCAGGTGCACGACGCGCACCTTGTGCCAGTCGGCGTCGACGATCGCCGGGTTCGCGCCGCGCGACCGACCGTTCCACTGGTGGTCGATGCGCTGCCGGTCGGCGTTGTTGACCTTGAAGATGCCGTTGTGCGGCAGGATCGTGTTGTCCGTCGACAGGTGGGCGTAGTAGAACTCGGTGTCCGAGCGCCAGCCGAAGACGATGATCACGTCCCGGTTGCTCACCTCGACCGGCGTGTCGAGCCGGACGTCGGCCTCGATCTCCACGGACGACCACTGCGGCCCGTCGGTCACCACCGCGTACTCGAACGGACGGCGCGGGCCGGGCCGGCTCACGCCCGCCTCGGCGAGGATCACCTCGTCACGGTCGAACTGCCACTTCGACGGGGTCACCGGCGCCCAACTGTCCGGGCCCGAGGGCTTGTGCAGCTTGGTGCCGCCGACGTCGCCGCCCGCGAACTCCCGGGTTCCGGTCACCTTCCAGATCTTCCCGTTGGCCTTGGCGAGGAGGTAGAGCCCGCCGGCGGCGTCGGTGCCGAAGCGCAGGTCGACCCGCTCCGGGTTGCCCGGGGCGCCGGGGCCGGAGAGGTCCTGCATCCGCACCGGGTCGCCGGCGGCGTTGAAGAGCGCGAGGCGGTGGATCGTGGCCATCTCGTGGCCCTGCCGCATCTCGTTCGCCTCGGTGTAGAGGACCTGCCCGTCGACCAGGTCGCCGAAGACGTACTTGCCCTTCAGCGCGGGCAGTTCGTTGCCGCGGTAGACGAACCCGCCGGCCACCGCGACACCGACGTCGGAGGTGCAGTTCCAGCCGGGCGCCGGGTTGTGGTCGTACGCCGCGACCGGGTACGTGTAGCCGAAGTCGGCGTCGTCCGGCGGCAGCGGCAGGAGCTTGTCGCAGGCACTCCCCGCCTTGTTGAAGACGAACGCGCCCTCCCGCTCGCTCCAGCCGAAGTTGTCACCGGCGCGCACCTCGTAGATCGCCTCGATGGCGTGCTCGCCGATGTGGCCGAGGAACATCCGGCCGGTGGCCGGGTCCCAGCTGAACCGGTGCGGGTCGCGGAACCCGACCGCGTAGATCTCACCCAGGGCGTCGGTCCGGCCGACGAACGGGTTGTCCGCCGGGATGCCGTACTGCCCGTTGGCCGAGTCGGTGCCCTGCGGGTCGATGCGCAGCAGCTTGCCGTGCGCCATGCCCAGGTTCTGCGGCTCGGTGTTGCGTACGCCGGTGCCGCCGTCGCCGACGGCCAGGTACAGCAGCCCGTAGTCGCGCTGGCCGGGCCGCGCCGTGGGGTTGAAGTTGATCTCCTGGATGCCGTGGACCTGGCCGGCGAAGCCGATCCGCAGCATCTCGCGGCGGCTGCCGGCGAACGTGTCGGCAGCCGGGTCGGTCGCCGTCCACTCGGTGATCACGCCGTGGAAGATGCTGTTGGCCTGGGCGTGGTCCGGCGCCTTGGTGGCCAGCGACGCCTGTTCGGTGTGGATGGTGTAGAAGCGGCCGTTGGTGCCGAACTCGGGGTGGAACGCGACGTAGCCGAAGCCCTGGCCGAGCCCGCGGCCGGAGAAGAACTGCGGCGCGAACGTGTCGGCGACGTCCAGATAGACGTGCGGCACGCCGTCCCTGAGCAGGTAGAGATGGCCGTTGAGGTCCGGCACGGCACGCCGGCCGGAGCCGTCGGGCAGCTCCATGATGGTGTTGATGCGGGCGGTACGCATCAGCCGCTGGTCGGTCGGCGCCGGGATGGGGAACGACTGCGGGAAGCTGGCGTACTCGGTCAGGACCAGTCCGAGCCGGGACTGGCTGGGCATCTCGACGACCGGGTCGTAGACAGGGTCGGCGGCCCGGGCGGGGCCGACTACCAGGGTGGACAGGACGAGGGTGGCGGCGGTCAGCCCGGCCGTCAGCGCGGATCTGCGGGTCTTGCGGACACTGCGCACGCGGGTCTCCTTCCCGGTGAGGCGGTGCGGAGGGTGGTCAGCGGGCCATGTAGCGGTACTGCTTCTCGACGTCGGACGCCGAGACGACGGTGTCGAGGAACATCAGGGCGTCCATGCGGCAGTCGCACGGGTTCCGCTCCAGCGTGTCCTGCGGGAAGCTCCCACCGATCTTGATGCCTCGCGGGTCCGAGGCGGTGGTGACGTGCGGGCCGGGGCCGGACACGAGCCACGGGTCGTCGGTGCGGGTGTGGAAGCCGTCCACCGGCTGGCCGTTGCAGTAGAGCGCCAGCGCGCCGGTGTTGAAGTCGAAGGTGGCCGCGAGGTGGACCCACTCCCCCTTCGGCAGCAGCGTCCGCCAGTCCTCCCTCGCCGCGAAGGTCTGCGAGTTGCCCCCGTCGAGGCGCCGGCCGAGCGCGACCAGCCGCAGCTCGCCGTTGACGTCGATGAGCTCCAGCAGCGCCCGGACGCCGTGGCCGTCCGAGTCGCCGGTCAGCACACCGGCCAGTCCGATCGCGTTGAACCGGTCGGCCGGGTTGGCGGTGGTGGAGTTGGGCGCCGGGGCGTCCATCTCCATCTTGAACCAGCCCATCACGGTGGTGCCCTGGGTGCCGGCGAAGGGGCGCAGGGTGCGTACGCCGCTGGCCGACCAGATGCCCGCCTTCCAGTCGTCGTTGCCGGCCTGGGCGGGGTTCACCTGCCGGGTCTGCAACGCGTTGCCGCTGCCCGGGTAGGCGTGCTCGGCCACGCGCATGTCGGCGCCGCCGTTGACGAGTTCGATCTCGGTGCCGGAGCGGCCCAGGTCCCGCTCGAGCGCCGCGTCACCCTCCGCCGGGTGGTCGAAGTCGTAGAAGGCGACCAGGCTCGATCGCAGGTGGGGATGGACGTCGCGCGGGTTGCTCCGGTCCGCCTGGGCCGGTGGCGCCCCGGCGCCCGCCAGCACGCCGGTCGCCAGTACGGCGGCGGTGGCGACGGCGAGCCGTCTCGTTCTGGTCACCGCGATACACCTCGTTTCAGCTCCGGCGGAGCACGCAACCGCTTTCGGAAGCGCTTCCGTGCTCACGCTCCAACTCTGTGTGCCGCTCTCACGTCGGGGTCTGTTACCGCTTCGGCGGGGCCGTCGGCTCGGCGGGCCGTCCGCCGAGGTACAGCTCGCCGAGCTGCGGGTCGGCCAACAGTTGCGGCGCCGGCCCGGAGATGTGCACGCGCCCGAGATCGAGCACGCAGCCGAGGTCGGCCGTCTCCAGCGCCCGCCGGGCGTTCTGCTCCACGAGCAGCACCGCCGTACCGGCGTCGCGCATTCGCACGACCTGTTCGAACACGGTGGTCGTCGCCTTCGGGTCCAGACCCATGGACGGCTCGTCGAGGAGCACGACCTTGGGGTTGACCATGAGCGACCGGGCGAACTCCACCTGCTTCTGCTGCCCGCCGGAGAGCAGTCCGGCCAGCGAGTTCCAGCGCTGCGCGACGACCGGGAAGACCTCCTTGACGAAGGCCGTCCGTTCGGCGATCAACGCCTTGTCCTTCAACGTGTAGCCGCCCAGCAGGACGTTCTCCGCCACGGTCATCTCGCGGAAGACGCTGTGCCCCTGCAGGACGTGCGCGACGCCCGAGGCGAGCATTCGCTGCGGTCCCTGGCCGGTCACGTCCACGCCGCCGACGAGGATCCTCCCGGAGCGGGGCCTGAGCAGCCCGCTGGCGACCTTCAGGACGGTGGACTTGCCGGCGCCGTTGGGGCCGACCAAACAGACGATCTGGCCCGCGGGCACCGAGACGGTCAGGCCGCGCAGCACCGGCGCGGCGCGCCCGTAGCCGGCCTGGATGTCGACGAGTTCGATTTCAGACGCCAAGGTAGGCCCCCAGGACGCGTTCGTCGGAGCGGATGAGCGACGGCGGACCCTCGGCGATCGGGCGGCCGCGGTCGAACACCACGATGTGGTCGCTGACGCTCATCACGAGGTCCATGTTGTGCTCGACGATCACGAACGTGCGCCCCTCGGCGTTGAGTTCGCGGACCAGGGTGCCGATCCGGTCCAGCAGGGCCGGGTTGACGCCACCGGCCGGCTCGTCGAGCAGGACGGTTTCCGGGTCGCTCATCAGCACACCGGCGAGTTCCAGCAGCTTCTGCTGGCCCCAGGACATGCTGCGCGCCTCCACGTCGGCCAGGTGCTCGATGCCGAGGCGGGTGAGCCAGCCCCGGGCACGGTCGACCTCCGCGTGGCCGCGGGCGCCACGCAGCAGGCCGGTCAGGCCGGTCGGGCGTACGGCCGCGAGGACGTTGTCCAGCGCCGTCATCCGGGGAAAGACGCGGCACAGCTGGAACGTACGGCCGACGCCGGCGTGGACGATGCGGTGCGGGGCCGCGCCGGTGATATCCCGCCCGCGGTAGGTGACCTGCCCGCCGTCCGGCCTGATCATCCCGGTGACGCAGTTGAAGAAGGTCGTCTTGCCCGACCCGTTCGGCCCGATCAGCGCGTTGACCTTGCCGTGCTGGAACTCGACGGTCGCGCCGTCGAGCGCCACCACGCCACCGAACGCCTTGGTGAGCCCGGCGGTGGCCAACCCTCGTATCTCGCTCATGCCGGCACTCCGCTCCGCTCCGTGCCGTCATGAGGCACCACCGCCCTGAGCCCGATGATTCGCTCACTTCGCTCGCTCATGCCCGCTCCTCCGTCGACTGGGCCCGCGCACCGGCGGCGCCGGCGGCGGCGTCCACCGGCTCCCGGGCGGCCGGCGCGGCGGCGGCCTCGGCGCGCTGCTGGCGCAGCTGCGCGGCCGTGATCTCGCGGATCGAGTTCTGCGCCGGCCGCATCCGGCCGAGCAGGGAACCGATCGCCGGCAGCACGCCGTCGGGCATGAAGAGCACGACCAGCGCGAGCAGCAGGCCCGTCGCGACCAGGTGCAGCTGGGTGTCGCCGAACTCCACCTTGAAGTACTCCAGCCCGATGCCGACCACCAGCGCGCCGATCAGCGGGCCGAACAGGTTCCGGACGCCGCCGAGCAGCGCCATCAGCACCAGGTACGAGCCGGTGAGGATGGAGAACTGAAACACCGGGTCGAGGTCGCCGAACCAGAGCGCGTAGAGCCCGCCGCCCAGGGCGGTGAATCCCGCCGAGACCACGAACACCACCAGCTTGTACGCGAAGGTGGGGGTGCCCAGCGCCTCCGCCTTGTCCTCGTCCTCCCGGATGGCCTTCAGCCCGAGGCCGAACCGGGAGCGGTCGATGACCCACCAGGCCAGCAGGGCCAACGCGAGCAGGCCGGTGAACAGGTAGTAGAACGCCCGGTGGTGCTCCGGACGGAGCAGGCCCGGGAACGGGCGCGGCACGACCAGACCGCGTGACCCGCCGGTCAGCGACGCCCAGCTCTGGAAGACCAGCAGCAGGATCAGCACCAGCGCGATCGAGACGATGACGAACGACGCGCCGCGGACCCGCAGCGCGGCGAAGCCGATCGGCACGGCGAGGGCGGCCACCAGCAGGGCCGCCACCACGAGGGCCACGAAGCTCGGCAGGCCGGCCTTCGTGACCAGCAGGGCGGTCCCGTAGCCGCCGAGCCCGGCGAGGGCGCCGTGGCCGAGGGAGATGTACCCGGTGAACCCGCCGACGAAGTTCCACGACGTCGAGAGCACCGCGTAGTTGAGCACCACGACGCCCGCCGAGAGGATGTACGGGTTGGGTGCCAGGGACGGGAAGGCCAGCACCGCCGCGGCGAGCAGCACGATCGCCGCCACCTGGAGGACCCGGTCGAGGCCGCGCCGCGCGGTCACCGCCCCGGCCGGCGGGACGGCCATGGTCGTCGGGTCAGAAGCGCTGGGCAAGGCGACCTCCGAAGAAACCTTCTGGGCGGAACGCCAGCGTCGCGAACAGCGCCAGGTAGAAGATGGTCTGCGCCCAGGTCGTGCCGAGCGGGATCTGCAGCAGGCTCTGCAGCATGCCGAGCACCATCGCGGCCATCGCGGCACCGGGTACGCTGCCCAGCCCGCCCACCACGATGATGGCCATCAGCGGGCCGATCCAGTGCCAGTGCAGCGACGGATAGATGGTGGTGTCGAGGGCCAGGGCCGTGCCGCCGACGGCCGCGGTGGCGAGGCCGAGGCCGAAGCCGTACCCGGCCACCCGCTCGGTCTCGATGCCCACCAGCCGCGCCGCGTCGCGGTGCTGGATGGTCGCCCGCAGGGCCCAGCCGAAGGTGGTCTTCTTCATCAGCAGGTAGAGGGTGGCCAGGGCGACGGCGGCGAGACCGAACGCGATCAGCTTGACCACCGCGACCCGGGCGCCGAAGATCCCGAAGCTCGCCGAGCCGTAGCCGAGCTGGACCCGCCGCTGGGTGCCGTCGAACACGTAGCCGAGCAGACCCTCGATGACGACCGCGATCGCGAAGGTCAGCAGCACCGACATCATGGTCAGCGTGGCCGGGCGCAGCCGGGCCAGGAGCAGCCGCTGCAGCAGGACGCCACAGGCGAAGAAGAGCGGCACCGTGGCGATCATCGACAGCAGCGGATCGACGCCCAGCCGGGTGTGGGACCACCAGGCGAGGTACGCGGCGAGGATGAGGAACGCCGAGTGGGCGATCATCACGACCCGCATGATTCCGAAGTAGAGGGTGAGTCCCGCTGCCAGGAGGGCGTAGAGCCCTCCCAGCAGCAGACCCAGGATGACGCTCTGGAAGAGCAGGGCACCGGAGGGCATGTCGTCCTACCAGGCCGGCTTCGGGTAGACGAGGTCGGTCTCCCTGGCGTCGGCCGGCAGCACGATCTGGATCTTGCCGCCCACCCACTGCTGGATCATGTGGGCGCCCTTGGGCTTGCCCGTCTCGTCCCAGGAGAGCGGGCCGACCACCGTCTCCACGGTGTTGCCGCGGACCCACTCGACCAACTTCTTCTGGCACTCACCCTGCTCGGCGCAGCCCACGGCGGTGACCGCCGCCGCGACGACCTGCCCGGTCGTGTACGCGTTGGCCTCGTCCTCCTCCGGCGGCGAGCCGAACTGCGCGGTGTACTTCTCGACGAACTCCTTGTTGCTCGGGTACGGCGCGTCCTGCGTGTACCCGGTCGGCGAGACGATCCCCTCGGTCTTGTTGCCGATCGCCGCGGCGAACTCGGGGTTCGTCGGGGCGGTGGAGAAGGCGGCCAGCTTCGGCTGGTACCTGAGCTGCTGGAGGGCGACGATCAGGTTCACGCCGTCCTGGTACTGGGAGCCGCCCACCACGATGTCGGCCCTGGCCGACGCGATCTTCGCGGCGATGCTGCCGAAGTCGGTGGTGTTCGGCGGGTAGACCTCGTCGACGACGGTGCGGACGCCGCCCGCTTCGAGCTTTTCCTTCAGCCCGTACGCCGTGCCCTGCGCGAACGGGTCGTCCATGGCCGCGTACGCCGCGGTCTTCGGCCGCTGGTCGGGCGGCAGTGCCAGGATGTACTCGGCCAGGTGGTTGTAGTGGTCGTTCGCCACCGCCGGGGCGGCGTAGAACAGGTTCTTGAAGCCCTGCTCGAAGACCTCCTTCGCCGCGCCCGCCGGCTCGACGAAGAGCATGCCGTACTCCTCTGCGACCCGGGCCGCGGGCACGACGAGACGGGTCGAGAACGGCCCCACCACGAGGTCCACGTTGTCCTTGCCGATGAGCTGCTCGTAGTCGGCGACCACACGGTCCGCGTTGGACTGGTCGTCGAGGATCTTCAGCTCGACCTTGCGGCCCAGGAGACCGCCCTTGTCATTGGTGATCTTGGCCCATGCCTCGTAGCCGCGCTGGACACCCTTGCCCGGTTCGGAGAAGTCCCCGGTCAGGGGAAGGGAGATCCCCACGACGATCGGATCGTCGGCGTCGGAGGAGCCCCCGCCACCGCCGCCACCACAGGCCGCGAGCGCGAGGGTGAGGCTCGCGCCGAGTGCTGTCATCCACTGGATTCGCTTCACACGGGTTGTCATCCCGAGACGCTCCTTTGCCGGGACGGAAGCGCTTGCGAAAGCGCTTGCGTAGACTAGGCTGTGGTTTGCGTCACTGGCAATAGTCAGATGACATCGATGTTTCCAGGGAGTTGCCCATGCCCAGGCCGGGCCCGAGACTGCGGCTGATCGACGTGGCGGAACGCGCAGGTGTCTCTCTGGCGACCGCGTCCCGCGCCCTCGCCGGACGGGAGGGGGTCAGCGAGGAGGTCGCGGGGCGCGTCCGGCAGGTCGCCCAGGAGCTGGGGTACGTCGCCAACCCGTACGCCCGCACCCTCGCCGGCGGCGCGAGCTCGACGGTCGGGCTGGTCGTGCACCAGGTCGACGACCCCTACTTCTCGGAGATCGCCGGCGGGGTCATCCAGGTGGCCGCCGAGGAGGGGCTGCTGGTGCAGATCTGCCACTCCGGCCGGGACCCGGACGCGGAGCTACGGCAGCTGCGCCACCTCATCGCGCAGCGGGTCGGGATCATCCTGGTCGCCGGATCGGGCTACGACGACGCCCGGATCGAGGCCGAGGCCCGCGCGGAGCTCGCGGAGTTCCAGAGCCAGGGCGGCCGGGTCGCCGTCATCGGCCGGCACGCCCTCGGCGTCGACGCGGTCCTGCCCGACAACGAGGCCGGCGGCCGCGCCCTCGCCGAGCACCTGCTGGACCTCGGGCACCGCCACATCGCCGTCGCCGCCGGCACGGCCGGGCTCACCACCGTCGCCGACCGGCTCGCCGGCGTGGCGACCGCCCTGCGGCAGCGCGGGCTCTCCCTCGACGACCTTCCCGTCGTGCACTCGGACTTCACCCGCGACGGCGGCCGGGTCGCCGCCGAACGGATCCTGCGCGACCACCCCCGGGCCACCGCGATCATCGCGCTCAACGACGCGATGGCCATCGGCGTGCTGTCGACGCTACGGGCGCACCGCATTCCCGTGCCCGAGCGGATGTCGGTCGTCGGGTTCGACGACGTCTCCGTCGCCGCCGACCTCGCCCCCAGCCTCACCACCATCCGGCTGCCGATGACCGACATGGGGCGGATGGCGCTGTCGCTCGCGCTCAAGCCCCGGTCGACCCGTCCCCGCCGCCGGTCGACCGGCCACCACCTGGTGGTCCGCGACTCGACCGGACCCGCCCCCACGGTGCTGACGGCGAGCCGCGCCGACGGCGACCGCACCGGGGCCGGCGACCTGAGTGGAGCCGTCGGGCCGGTCGGCTGAGCGAATGTTGTCCGACGTCCCCGTCTCGTACGCCGGCTCCGGCAGCCGGTCCGCGATCCCGAGGTCGCCGGCCGTGCAGCGGTGACAGGATCGGGGCATGCCGTTGATCGAGGTCGTACTGGGTGACATCACGGACGAGGACGTCGACGCGATCGTCACCGCGGCGAACGAGTCGCTGCTCGGTGGCGGCGGCGTCGACGGGGCGATCCACCGCGCGGCCGGGCCACGGCTCGCCCAGGCGGGCGCCGCGCTGGCGCCGTGCGAGCCGGGCGACGCGGTGGCCACTCCGGCGTTCGACCTGGACCCACCGGTACGACACGTCATCCACACGGTCGGCCCGGTGTGGGAGGGCGGCGACCACGGGGAGACCGACGTCCTGGCGTCGTGCTACCGGCGCTGTCTCGAGGTTGCCGACGTCATCGGCGCGCGCCGCGTCGCGTTCCCGGCCATCGCCACCGGCGTCTACGGGTTCCCGGCCGACCGGGCGGCGGCGATCGCCGTGACCACGATCCAGGCCACGCCCACCGAGGTCGAGCAGGTACGCCTCGTCGCTTTCGACGAGGCCACGTACGCCCTGCTGACCGCGGTGCTGCACGCCTGACCGCCTCGTACGTGCCAATCCCGTGCCGCCTCGGCGGGACCCGGACCGAGGCCGGCCCGACGAGCGCCGCGATTTCCGGGTCGGGTCTGTCACGATGGGCGCTCGCCCGGACATGGAACAGACGTGGGTTCGGGGACTGAGCACGAGGACCGCTTCCGACGCGTCTACGCGGCGAACTTCGAGCCGCTGCTGGCGTACGCCATGCGGCGCGTCGAGCAGCCCGAGGACGCGGCGGACGTGGTCGCCGAGACGTTCCTCGTCGCCTGGCGGCGCAGCCGTGACATGCCGCCGGAGGCTGAGGTTCGGCTGTGGCTGTACGGCGTGGCCCGTCGGGTGCTGGCCAACCACCACCGCGGCGGAGTGCGCCGGGAACGGCTCGGTGAACGGTTGCGGCAACGACTCCGGGTCGCCGCCGCCGTCGACCCGGGCAGCGAGGTGCCGGCGCGGCTCACGGTCCAGGCCGCGCTGGCCCGTCTGGGTGAGTTGGATCGCGAGGTGTTGATGCTGACCTTCTGGGAGGGCCTGGAGCCGCGCGAGGCCGCTGCGGTCCTTCACGTGAGCCCGGCTGCGGTCCGTACCCGGCTGTCACGTGCCCGGGCCCGACTGCGAGATCTCGTCGGTGACGACCTCGGCCCGCCCGGACATGTACTCGACGTCATGGCAGCACGCGCCTCGGAGGAGGGCAGATGACCGACGAGCACCTCGGCCGGATGGTCCGAGACGCCGACCCGTACCGGCCCGATGTCATCAGGCACCTCGACGGGGCCGCGCAGAACCTGTTGGAGGAGATCATGTCCGTGCCGACCCTCGGACCCGTCGCCGAGCCGCCCGGCAAGCGCCCCCGGGCGCGCCGCGGCATGATGAGCGGGCTCGCCGGCGCAAGCGTCGCGGCCACCCTGCTCGCCGGCGTCCTGGCCGTCTCGATCCTGAAAGTCGATCAGCCGGAGGGGCGCCCGGCGACCCCGCCGATCACCCCCGAAGCGACGGGCCCGGCCGCGTATTCGGCGATGGTGCTCAAGGCGGCCGAGGAGAACCCGCGGCTGCTGATCGACCAGCCTGGCTGGAAGGCGACCACCGTCTACGGGTTCGCCGAGAAGGAGGGCACCATCGCGTTCAGCAACGGCGGACGGCAACTGGAGATGAACTGGTACCCGGCCGCCCAGTACGACGGCTACCACAAGGATCGACTCCGGGTCAGCGAGCCGGAACCGGTGAAGGTCGACGGCTGGCCGGCCGACCTGTTCCGGTACAGCGCGAGCGACTTCGCCGTCATGCTCCGTCCCCGCGACGGTTCCTTCGTCGAACTGCGTACCGGCGGCGCCTGGACGCGGAGCGAGTTCGATCGCGTTGTCGCCGACGTGGTCCGCGTCGACGCCCGCACCTGGCTGGCCGCGCTTCCGGCCGAGATCGTCACACCCGAGCGGGTGAACGAGCAGGCGGCCAAGGTGCTCGCCGACGTGCCGCTCCCTCCAGGCTTCGACACCGCCGCGCTGAACGGCCTCGGCACCAACGACGCCTACCAGTTCGGTGCCAAGGTGACCAGCCGGATCGGCTGCGGATGGATCGCCGAATGGCTGCGGGCGAAAGAGGCCGGCGACGCCGCCGCCCTCCGGCGGGCCGCGGACGCGCTGCGCAGTAGCCACAAGTGGAAGGTGCTACACCAGATGAACGACGAGGGTGACTGGCCGGAGGTGTTCTGGGAGACCGCCGACAAGGTGGCCGCCGGAGGCCCGCCCGTCGGGTACAAGGATGCCCTGGGCTGCGAGTAGCCGTCCCGGACCACCGAGCAGTTCTCGGGCTGGGCGCTGAGGATCAGCGGATCCTCAGCGCCCAGCGTCTGCTCCGCGTCTCATCGCGCCCTGGGGCGGCGCGCCGAATATGGTCTTGACGGCTGTGCGGCCCTGGAAGTCCTGCTCGCCCTCGCCCTACTCGGACTGGCTGGAAGGTCGGCCTCGTCGCCGGCACCGCAGGTGGTCACCGACGCGGTGCCCCTGGCCAACCGGGCCAAGACCCAGGGCATGATGGACGTGTCCATCGCTGTCGCCGACGCCACGGGCGGCCTGGCCTCCGGCCTGGTCGTCCCCGCCGCCGGCTGTCCGGTCCTGGCGCTCGTCGGCGGCCTCGTGTCCCTCGCCCTCCTGCCCGTCATCACCGCCACCACGAGGAGCCGATGAGCCCGCCCACCGACCCTGCCGTCCGCACCGTCGACGGCAGCGGCCTTCTCTGCGTCACTCTCCTGATCCGCCTGCGAGAGGAAATCGACGGTGTCCCGCCGGGCACCGTCGTGCACGTCGTCGCCACCGACCCCGCCGCGCCCATCGACCTGCCCGCCTGGTGCCACCTGACCGGCCACACCTGGCTCGGCCGCCAACCGTCCGGGTCCGGCACGGTCTACGCGATCCGCGTCACCGCAGCAGCCACGCCGGTCGACCGGCGGCGGCCCTGGATCACCTGCCGCTGACCGGCCTGCGGGGCGTTCACCCCCCACTTCACTGCGCCTAGCGTGAGCCGCTCCGATTCGGCGATCTCCGGCCCGGTCGGGGTCAGCATCGGCGGGGACGGCGGGTCATCTGCTCCCCCGGATGGCCCGTACGACGCTGTCGTCGGTTGCCGCGACGGCTAGTGGATCGAGTGCTGCGCTCTCCACCGGTCGATCAGGGCGGGCAGCTCCCGCCAGAGATAGTCGTAGAAGTCGCGCATTTCGACTAGGCGACGATGCGCCGCGCTGTCCTCACCCGTGACCGCGATGCCCTGCTCGGCAGCCTCGCGCATCACCTTCACCATCTGGTTCTGATCCGACATCAGGATGGCCCAGGCACCTTCACGGAAGCGGAAGTGCTCCCGACGACTGCCAGGGGCGGGCACCCGCTCGACCAGCCCGACCGAGGTGAGTGACTTCAGGGCCGTCGAGACGCTGCCGGAGCTGATGGTCAGCAACTCGGTGATCTCACCGGCCGTGAGTGTGTCCCGTTCGGTGAAGAGCAGCGCCGCGAGCACCCGCGCGGTCATCCGCTGCATGCCCCCCTGGGTGAGAGTCAAGGCAAGGCGCTCCGCGGGATCACTCAACGCTGACATCAGGGTCCTCTCGTCGCTCATCCTGACGAGATCTTAACACTTCGGAGCCTTCAGAGATTTCTGAAACTTCTGCTCTCGGCGTCATGGGAGACGTGATTCGGCTGGAGAAGCTGAGCAAGACGTACGGATCTCGCCGCGGGTTGGTCGACCTCGACCTGACGGTGACCGAGGGCGAGGTGTTCGGCTACCTCGGGCCGAACGGGGCAGGAAAGTCGACCACCATCCGGCTTCTGCTGGACCTGATCCGGCCCACCAGCGGCCGGGCACGGCTGTTCGACCGCGACCCGCGCGAGCACGCGGTCGGGCTGCACCACCGGATCGGCTACCTGGCCGGCGACTTCGTGGTCAACCCGCGCCAGCGGGTCGGGGAGTGCCTGACCTTCCTGGCCGACCTGCGGGGCGGGGTCCCCAAGACCCGCATAACGGACCTGGCCGCCCGCCTGGATCTGGACCTGTCTGCGCGGATCAAGACGCTGTCCAAGGGCAACCGGCAGAAGGTCGGCCTGGTGCAGGCCTTCATGCACGAGCCCGACCTGCTGATTCTCGACGAGCCGACCTCCGGGCTGGACCCACTGGTCCAGCAGACCTTCCTGGACCTCGTCCGCGAGGCCAAAGCCGCCGGACAGACCGTCTTCATGTCCTCGCACATCATGACCGAGGTCCAAGCGGTCGCCGACAGGGTCGGCATCATCCGCGAGGGCCGCCTCGTCGCCCTCGACACCGTCGCCCGGCTCCGCGACCACGCCGTGCACCGCTTCGAGATCACCTTCGCCGGACCGATCGACCGGGCGGCCCTCGCCGCACTGCCCGGGATCTCCGAGCTGACCGTCGACGGCCCGAGCGCCCGCTTTGCCCTGGCCACCGGCCCTGACGCGCTGATCCGGGTCCTCGCCCGGCACCAGGTCGCGAGCCTGCGCGCCAGCGAACCCGACCTCGAAGAACTCTTCTTCGCCTACTACCGACAGACCGACCCCGCCAAGACCGGCGCCAAGGAGACCAGCCATGCCTGACGTCCTGACCAAGACCCTCTGGGACTCCCGCCGCAGCCTCGCAGGCTTCGCCGTCGGCACCGCTCTGGTCGGCACCATGTACGCCGGCTTCTACCCCCAGGTCGCAGACGGCGCGATGGGCCAAGCCGTCGAGGGCTTCTCCCCCGTGCTGCGCGAGGCGCTCAACATGGAAGACATCGCCAGCGCCGCCGGCTACCTCGGCTCCAGCGTGTTCGGCATCATCGTCCCCCTGATCGCCGTCAGCTACGGCATCGCTGCCGGCACTCGGGCCATCGCCGGCGACGAGGAGGCCGGCTACCTCGACCTGCTCCTCGCCCACCCCGTCAGCCGTACCCGGCTCCTGCTGCACCGCTGCGGCGCGCTCGCCGTCGGCGCCTTCACCCTCGCCGGCCTCGTCCTGCTCGCCATGCTCGCCGTCCGCGGCAGCGCCCAACTCGAAACCATCAGCGTGGACCAGTTCGCCGCCCAATGCACAGCGCTGGCGCTGCTCGCCACCCTCTTCGGCACCATCGCCGTCACCATCGGCGCGGCCACCGGCAGCCGGGCCGCCGCGCTCGGCGGCAGCGCCGGCATCGGTGTCCTCGGGTACGTGGCGAACACCTTCGCCGGCCAGATCAGCGCCGACGCGATCCGCTACGCCTCCCCGTTCCACTACTACATCGGCAACGAACCGCTCCGAAACGGCTTCCAATGGGCCGACCTCGGCATCCTCTCCGCCACGATCGCCGTACTCGTGCTGGTCGCCGTCACCGCGTTCAACCAGCGCGACCTCACGAGCTGACCCCTGCCGCACCCGTCCCGCCGACCTGGCAATCCGGCGGCGGGACGGGTCGGCGCATGACCAGCAAGCGTCGATGATGTCCCACCGGTCGGGCGGAACATGTCGATCACGACGTCTGCGCTGCCCAGAGGACCCGAACCGCTAGCCTTCCGGCGCATAGGTCGGGTCGAGGGAGAAGAAGCCCTCCCCTTCCTGGGCCATGGTCTCGACCAACCGCCGGACACCCTTCCGGCGACCGAGGGGCCGCCGGCGTGGACACCACGCCGGCGGTCCTCCCCAGTCGATGAAATCCGTCCGTGTCTCGCGGCCTACGGCCTGGTCATTCCTCTTCTCGCACCCGCGTCCGTCGGGTGCGCCGACCTCGTCGACCCGGATGCCGGCGCGGTGGGCGGCGTCGTCACCAGGACGCCTTGCGGATCCCCGGCAGCTCGCCCCGCAGCGCCAACTCCCGGAACCGCACCCGCGACAACCCGAAGCGGGTCAGCACACCTCGCGGTCGGCCGTCGATGACGTCCCGGTTGCGCAGCCGCACCGGGCTGGAGTCACGGGGCAGTCGCGCCAGTTGGCGAACGGCGTCGTCCCGCACCGCCCGGTCGGTGTCCGGAGAGGCGATGGTCCGTTTCAGCTCGGCGCGGCACGGCGCGTGGCGAGCGACGAGGTCGGCGCGGCGGGCCTGTCGGTTGGCGAGGCTCTTGCGGGCCATGTCAGCCCGCCTCCCGGAACTCGACGTGCCGGCGGACGACCGGGTCGTACTTACGCAGCACCAGCCGGTCGGGGTCGTTGCGGCGGTTCTTGCGGGTGACGTACGTGTAGCCGGTGCCGACGGTGCTGCGCAGCCGGACAATCGGGCGGACGTCGGTCTGCCGAGCCATCAGACCGTCACCCCCCGGGTGCGCAGCTCCGCGACGACCTTCTCGATGCCCTTGCGGTCCACCGTCTTCAGCGCCTTGGCGGTCAGCGTCAGACGGACCCAGCGTCGCTCGGAGGGCAGCCAGTAGCGGTGGTTCTGCAGGTTGGGGTTCCATCGGCGGCGGGTGCGCCGGTGGGAGTGGGACACGGCGTTGCCGAAGCCTGGCTTCGCGCCGGTGACATCACAGCGACGGGACACAGATACTCCTTCAGGAACGAAACGTAGTAACGATAATCGTTTTCATTCTTACCGTGGCCGATCGGGCAGCCTCCACCCGGGGCCCGAACAACCTCGACCGGACCCGCACCGCGACCACACCACCGCCGTCGCCGGGCCACCCCGGCGCTTTCACGCGAGAAGACCTCGCCTGCCACTCGCCGTCGACCACGTGCCTATAATGACAATCGTTTTCAACTAAGTCGAGAGGACCGCGATGTCAACGTCCCCGCTCGCACCGGCCGACGCCGGAGTTCCGGCGTCCGACGCCCGACCGTCGTTGACCGTGCTCAGTGGCTTCTGGCCGTCCGCCACGTACGCCGTTGCCCGCAGCCTGCTCGCGGCGGACCCGTCGTTGCTGCTGGTCCGGCACGACCTCGCCGGCCTCGGCGCCGGCACCGTCCACCGGATCGTGCGCGACAGCGAGGGAATACTCGAGGACGAGCGCATCGCACTCGCCCACGGCTGTGTCTCCTGCACCCTGCGCGAGGACGTGCTGCCGACCCTCGCCCGGCTGGCGCGCGCCCACCCGCACCGGGATCTGGTGCTGATGCTGCCGGAGGTGGTCGAGCCGGAAGCCGTCGCCGCCGTCTGCGCGCACTGCCTGGTCGACGGCGCGCCGATCACCGACCTGCTGCACGTCGACTCGTACGTCACCATCGTCGACGCGGAGCACCTGCTCGACGGGCTGGCCAGCACCGACGAACTCAAGACTCTCGGCATCCACGCCGCCGACAACGACGACCGTGGGCTCGCCGACGTCATCGTCCGCCAGATCGAGTACGTCGACACCCTCGTCCTGTGGGGGCAGTCGCGGGAGGGTGCGTACGAGACCAGCCGGCTGTCGGTGCTGCTGGAGCGCATGGCGCCATGGGCGACGCAGATTCGCGTCGACGGCGACCAGATCGACGCCGCCGCCCTGACCCGCCAACTGCGTGGCACCCACCGACACCGCACCGAGACCCCCGGCGTCCTGACCCGTGGATTGGAGGGCTACCACCTCGGCCTGCACGATCCACACCCCGACTGCGGAGTGGTGTCCGCGGTCTTCCGCGCCCGCCGCCCCTTCCACCCCCGACGGCTGCACGACGCCCTCGAGGAGGTCAACGCCGAGGTGATCCGCTCCCGAGGGCACCTGTGGCTGGCCAGCCAACCGGACGCCGTCATCGCCTGGGACTTCGCCGGAGGCGGCCTCAGCCTCGGCTCCCTCGGCCGCTGGCTGGCCGCCCTCCCCGACCCGTACTGGGACGAGGCGTCCGACCACCGCCGGCTCGCCGCCGCCATCGACTGGGACCCCTACTACGGCGACCGGAACCAGCACCTCGTCTTCATCGGCCTCGACCTCGACCCCGCCGGCCTACACCGCACCCTCACCGGCTGCCTGCTCACCGACGCCGAACTCGCCGACGGCGAGGACGCCTGGCGCGGCTACGACGACCCGTTCACCGGCTGCTTCCCGCTCGCCGACCTCGACCCGGCCGACACCGACACCGACACCGACACCGACACCGACACCGAAGGAGAACCCGCATGAGATCCGGCATCCACCCCGACTACAACCCCGTCGTCTACCGCGACCGCGCCGCCGACTTCGCCTTCCTCACCCGCTCCACCGCCACCAGCGACCAGACGATCGTGTGGACCGACGGCAATACCTACCCCGTCATCGACGTGCAGATCTCCTCCGCCAGCCACCCCTTCTGGACCGGCAAGCGACGCCTGCTCGACACCGAGGGCCGGGTGGAGAAGTTCCGCGCCAAGTACGCCCGCCGCGATCGGCAGCAACCACGATGAGCACGGCACGCATCGACCGGGCGGCACCCGCCCCGCCTCAGGACGATCGATTCCGACGTCCTCCGAGCCGGACCGGGAGGAATTGGTCGAAGGACGACCACACCGCTACCAACGGCTGGCCGCGGGCAGGGATCCGAGCGCGACCCGTCAACGACACCGGCGGGCGTTGAGCCGGGCGGCCTGGCGCGTCAGGTGGTCGCGCTCGGCGAGGTTGGGGGCCTTCTGGGCCGCCTTGACGTACAGCCGTGCCGCCGTGGCCAGGTCGCCGTCGCGTTCGTGCAGGTACGCCGCCACCGCGGCGTGGCGCGGTAGTGAGTCGTCCAGCGCCGCGAGCGCCGCCAGCCCGGCGCGCGGTCCGTCGGCCTCGCCGACGGCCACCGCGCGGTTGAGCCGGACGACCGGGCTGTCGGTCAGGCGCGCGAGTTCGTCGTACCACTCGACGATCTGCACCCAGTCGGTCTCCTCGGCGGTGCGTGCGTCAGCGTGCAGTGCCGCGATGGCGGCCTGGGCCTGGAACTCGCCCAGCCGGTCACGGGCGAGGGCTGCCTGCAGGATCTCGACGCCCTCCGCGATCGACGTGGTGTCCCACCGGCCACGGTCCTGCTCGGCGAGTGGCATCAGACTGCCGTCGGGCGCGGTCCGGGTGGCGCGCCGGGCGTGGTGCAGCAGCATCAGGGCGAGCAGCCCCGCCACCTCGGGGTGCTCGATCGAGGTCGCGAGCTGCCGGGTGAGCCGGATGGCCTCGGCGGCGAGGTCCACGTCGCCGGAATAGCCCTCGTTGAAGACCAGGTAGAGCACGCGCAGCACGGTGGCGACGTCGCCGGGCTGGTTGAACCGCACGCCGGAGACGGTGCGCTTGGCCCGGCTGATGCGTTGCGCCATGGTCGCCTCGGGCACCAGGTATGCCTGGGCGATCTGGCGGGTGGTCAGCCCACCGACGGCGCGCAGCGTGAGCGCGACCGCGGACGACGGCGTCAGTGACGGATGGGCGCACAGGAAGTAGAGCTGGAGCGTGTCGTCGACCGCGGGCGCGGGCCCGGGCGCCGGCTCCTCGTCGACGAGGTCCTCACGCCGGCGACGGGCGACATCCGCCCGGGTCGCGTCGAGGAACCGGCGCCAGGCCACGGTGACCAGCCAGCCCTTAGGGTCCTGCGGCGGGTCGGCCGGCCAGACGCGGACCGCCTCGACCAGCGCGTCCTGCACGGCATCCTCGGCCGCCGCGAAGTCGGCTCCGCGGCGGACGAGGATCCCGAGCACGCGCGGCGTGAGGCTCCGGAGCAGAACCTCGTCCATCAGATCACTCCGTGATGGTGGGCGGCGCGGCCAGGAACGGGCGCACCTCGAGCCACTCGTGGATCGGCTTCCCGCCCGCCCCCGGGGCGGCCGACAGCTCACCAGCCAGCTCGATGGCGCGCTCGTAGCTGTCGACGTCGATCACCATCCACCCGGCGATGAGGTCCTTGGTCTCGGCGAACGGGCCGTCGGTGACCGGCGGGCGACCCTCACCGTCGTACCGGACGAACGTCCCCTCCGGGGCGAGCGCCTGACCGTCGACGAACTCGCCGGTCCTTTCGAGCCGGGCCGCGAAGTCGTGCATGTACTGCATGTGCGCCGAGATCTCCTCCGGCGTCCACTGGTCCATGGGCACGTCGTTGACCGCAGCCGGAGCGCCGCGGTAGTGCTTGAGCAGCAAGTACTTGGCCATCGTGTTCCCCTCGGTGCTGTGCGACCCATTCTGGTCACCTTCACCGCGGGGACGGAGCCAGCCACGGGTTCTCGACATCGCCGTCCGAAATTTTTCGGCTCTCCGCAGCGGTCGTCTCGGCCCCGGAACAGGTCTTGCACAGCAGCCCGTCGATCTCGACGACGACGGGCTGAGGTGCCCTAGAGCTCCTGGACAGGGCGTGACAGCAGGCAGAACTCGTTGCCTTCAGGATCAGCAAGCACGACCCAGCTCACGTCGGAGGGCTGTCCCACGTCGACGCGTCGCGCACCGAGGGCGAGCAACCGGTCAAGCTCCTCCGCGGTGGACACGCCGTCGGCCCGCAGGTCGAAATGCAACCGGTTCTTGATCACCTTGCCCTCGGGGACAGCCGCCACGTCGATCATCGGCCAGGAACGGTCGGAGGCCGCGATGGTGATCACCTCGCCATCCTCCTCAACAACCTGCCAGCCGAGAACCGAGCACCAGAAGTCGGCGATCAGTCGTGGTCGGATGGCGTCGATGGCGATGACGGTGAGACGGCTCGGCATGCCGTCATTCTCACCCACCCGCAACGGCGGGTGGAGGCTGAGCCGTGTCCGCTCCACCGCGCCACTATTCAATCGATGAATCTCCATATACTGTGCAGGCCGGAAGCGTCGTCGCCGTTCGCTGTCGAGCCTGGAGGAGCGGATGAGACTCATCTCGTGGCATGACCGGCCACGCGGCCGATCGATGCCGGCGGCCGTGGGCATCCTGGTGCTGGCGGCCGGACTGGCGGTTGCCGGTCCACCCACCGCTGCCCAGGCATCCGACTGCACGCGTACCCACACCGGTCGCACGCCGCTGCCGGACCTGCGTACCGGCACGTACCTCGGCGCGCAGGGCGGTCTCTACCCCGGTGGCGTCAACGTCCGCCCGGCCGCGCACGACTCGGCGGGGCGGTCCCTGGCGGCCACCCAGGTCGTCCCGCGCAACGCGGCGGGCGCCGCCGACCCGACCGACGGCCGGATCGTTTTCGCCTCGATCGGCATGTCGAACACCACCCAGGAGTTCCAGGCGTTCATGCAGGCGGCGGCAGGTGACACCACCATCAACCCCCGGTTGGTGATGGTCGACGGAGCCCAGGGCGGGCGTGCTGCGACCGACTGGGCTGACCCGAACAGCACCACCTGGCAGATCCTCAACGATCGGCTGAGGCAGGCCGGGGTCACCCCGGCCCAGGTGCAGACAGTCTGGCTGAAGCAGCAGTTCGCCGGGGACGGGCTGGGCGCGTTCCCCGGCGGGGCACAGAAGCTACGGGACTCCCTACGCAGCATCGTCACCATCGCCCGGAGCAAGTACCCGAACCTGCGAATCGTCCACCTGTCCAGCCGCACCTACGGTGACTACTCCACCCCGACCCGCGGCACCGGCGCCTACGAGCAGGCGTTTGCCGTCAAGTGGCTGATCGAGGACCAGATCGCCGGAGATCCTCGACTGGCGTACGCCGGCAGCGACGCCCCGGCTCCATGGCTGGCCTGGGCCCCGTATCTGTGGGCGGACGGGCTCGGCGCGGACGACGTGGTGGGCGGCGTGCCGGGGCGCAGCGACGGGCTGGAGTGGTCCTGCGCTGACTACCAGAGCGACGGCGTGCACCCCAGCACCTCCGGCCGGAGAAAGGTCGCCCAGGCGCTGATCAGCTTCTACAAGAACGACACCACCGCCGCCCCCTGGTTCCGTCGCAGCTGACCAGAGCCGGCCCGCGGCACGCCGAAACCGCTGTCCGGGTCACGGCCCAGGGCGGCCGGCCGCGCTGCGGCGGCATCGGGTGGAGACGCGCCTCAGCGTGCGCCGTAGTAGCGGCGGTGAAGGTCACGCACCGCCGCGGCGAGGTCAGGCACGGGCCCTTCCACCACGACGTGGGGAGCGATGTCCCGGATCGGCAGAGACCGCACGGGTGGCGGGGGCACGTTCATCTCGGTCAGCCAGCCCGCCAACTGCTCGGAAGAAGCCACGTACACGATCCGGCCGAGACCCACCCAGCCGTGCGCCGCAGCACACATGGGGCAGTGCTCGCCGGAGGTGAAGACGGTCGCCTGCGCTCGTTGTTCAGGGGACATGTTCGCCGCGGCCCAGCGGGCCAGCTCGAACTCCGGGTGGCGGGTCCGGTCGCCGCCCGCCACCCGGTTGCGGTCCTCGGCGAGGACGGTGCCGTCGGCGTCGACCAGCACCGAGCCGAACGGCTCGTCGCCCTCTTCCAGAGCCTCGACGGCCAACTCGATACAGCGGCGGAGATGCCGCAGTTCCATGTCGCGCACCATGGGTCTCCCGGGAGTCAACCGCCGCTGCCAAGGCACTGCTTCACGTGGCTTCGCTGCTGGCGATGGAGGTCAGCCGGTCGGCTGCCGCGACAGGATAGCGATGATTGCGTGTTGCCGCAGCCGCCACGCGTCCTTGAATGGTCCGGTTGTGTCGGGTTCGAGGGCGTCTCATTGATCGAACGTGAGCCGCTCCCATTCGAGGCCGCCGCGCCAGTCGGGCCGGCCGGCCGCCCAACCGGTGATGACCGACTGGAGCACGTCCAGTTCGTCGGCGTACGCCCGGAAGTGGCGGTCCGGCCCGCCGTCGCGGTACTCGACGACCAGACGCCACATCCCGTCGTCGTCCCTGATCTCGGCGCACTGGATGTAGGTCTGCCCGTCGGGGGCGTCAGTGCGATGGACGACCAAAAACTCCTCGCCCGTCGAGTGGACCCGCTCGGCGAGATCCAGCAGCAGTTCCTCGGCCGGGTCGTCGTACGTGGCACCCGACTCGACTTCGGCCCGGATGGTGGGTCTTGTCATGCGGCGAGTGTGCCAGCCAGGCTCAACCCGCGCCGCAGCGGCGCGGCAGCGTGGCCGTGACGGTAAGCGAAGCGACCGCGCGAAGCGCCCCTGAGACCGGACACCTCGTCTTCTAGGCTATCTGCTCCTTCTGTCGACTGCGGGTACAGCTCGCTCGAGCTGTACCCCGCCACCCCGGCCAGCCGGTGCCGCGCCACCACATGGGAACTCGTCGGCATTGTCGGCCGATGGCCAACTGGGGCGGCCCCGTCAGCGAAGGAAAATGGTCCCTCCCCATCCTGGGCCGTGTGCTGCCGCCGTCGGGAACATCAATCCGCTCGTGAAACGACCCGCATTGATGTTCGTGATGAGCCGGCCCTCACCGTTGATCGAGACCAGGTCGGCGCGGCCGTCCCCGCTCAGGTCGGTCGGGTAGGGCAGCATGTTGGCGTTCCAACCCTGGCCCACCGACACTCGGGGCCCGAAGCTGACCAGGCCGTTCGTCACACCCTGGTTGCGGAAGGCGGCAAGCGTCCCGTCCGCTAGCACGCCGAGCACATCCGCAGGTCCGTCACCGTCGAGGTCGACGACGTGCATGGCCAGGTGACCGGTCCAGCCCCCACCGACCCGTTGACCGGCGGCGAACATACCTCCGCTGAAGCTGCCCGTGTTCAGGAAGTGCCACAGCGATCCATCCGGCTTGATGGACATCAGGTCGGCTCTTCCGTCACCCGTGAGGTCACCGACGAAGGGAAGCTCCGCGGTGCTCCATCCCTGGCCGACCGAGACGGCCGGACCCCAGGTGACCGCACCGTTGTTCATGCCGGTGTTGCGGAATGCCTTGAGCGTGCCGTCCGGGAACACCCCCAGCAGGTCGGCGCGCCCGTCGTCATCGACGTCGGCCAGGTGCACCGCCAACGCCCCCTGCCAGCCAGCGCCGACCTGGACGCCTGCGGCGAACATGCCACCCGTGAAGGACCCGGTGTTCCTGAACTGCATCAAGGCTCCGGTGCTGGTCACCGTGAGCAGGTCCGCGAGCCGGTCACCGTCAAGATCGCCGATGATGGGCAGCTGCGAGGCCGACCATCCCTTCCCGACCGTCTGGGTAGCACCCAATTCCGGCCAGTTCACCGTGGTGCGCAGGTTCTCGTACGCGTTCAGTGTGCCGTTTCCCGTCACGGCCAGGACATCGGAGCGCCCGTCTCCGCTCAGATCCACCCGGTCGATGCCCCGGCGCAGCGCGAAGGTCACCAAGGGGTGGAGGACGCCGTGTGCCACCGACTCGGGGTGGGCGGCGATGGCGGGAAGGAGGTTACGGATCTCCTGGCGAAGGTCCTTCGCGACGGTGGCCTGTCCGGCGCGCTCGGCGGTCAGGAGATCCACGGCGCGGGTCGCCGCGTCCACGAGGCGCACCGTCTGCTGTAGCCATGGCTTCGCCTGGGTTGTCAGGCTGCTTTGCATGGTCTGCAGGTCCGTACTCGCCGTCTTGAGATCAGAGAGCCTCTGTTTGAGTGCGGCGGCGGCGCCGTCCACCCCGGTTCCGGTGCGGAGGGCGTCGCGGAAGCTTCTGATGGCGGCTGCCAGCGCCACCGAGTCGGTGTGGTCGATGACGGACGAGCGGTTGACTTCGGCGAAGGTTCGGAGCTGGCTGGCCTTCGGCCCACCGAGGGTGTTGATGGCGCGGGACCAGGAGTTCTCTGGCTGGTACTGCGCCGGATTCCAGGCGAAGTCGGCGGCGGTGAGCAGGGGCAGCTGAGAGGGGCCCTGCTGGGTCATCTCGTTGAACAGGATTCCTGGAGCAGCCGCGAGCGCGGGCTCGCGCCCGGCCAGCGGGCCCATCTGGAGCCGGTCCCAGACCTGGTCGTTGACCGGGAAGTTGTCCCAGATGGCGAGGCGGTGCCGGGGGAACGCCAACTGTGCGTCGTCGAGATCCTTCTTGGTGATACGCGGAGACAGCACCTCGGGTCCGGTCCAGTACACGCCCACCTCGGTGCCGAGCCGAGTGTCGAACTCGGTGCGGTAGCTGCTGACCGCCGTCCCGGCGTACTCGCTGCTGACGGTGTACAGCTGGCCCATGTCGGCGTGGGTGCTGATGAACTGCGCCTGGACGAAATTCGTGACGTCGGCCTGCGCCCGGGCCCACGCCGTGACCCCGGTTCCATATGTGCTGGTGTCGGTGGAGCAGGAGAACGGCCGTGTCGGGAAGACGTCGTCCCAGGCGATGACGAAGTGCCTGACTCCGATCTGGCGCAGCTGGTCGAGCCGGGAGAGCAGCGTTCTGCGCTCCGTGGCGGACGAGTGGCAGATGCCGTTGGCCTGGTCAAGTGGCATCTCGGGTGAGATCCGGTATACGAACGCGACGTGCAGGCTGTTGGCCTTGGTGACGACTTCCTGAAGGTCGCCAAGTTCGGCGTCCGTGTACGGGGTCCGCCAGTTGTTGCTGCCGCTGCCGCCCGTGCGCGGGTCCGCCGCGGGCCCGTAGAAGAAGCGGTTCATCTTGTTGCGGGCGAGGAGCTCCACCTGTTCCAGCCGGTCAGCTTTCGTCCACAAGGCCACCCCTGGTGGTGGCGGGTTGGCCGAGTCCATACCACCGCGGAACGAGAAGGTCGGCCAGTCCTTGATCGTGACCCGCGCAATCTCCGCGCCAGAGGAATCCGACGTCAGGAGCTGCCTCAGGGTCTGGGCGGCGTAGAAGGTGCCCACCTTGTCGCCGCCGGAGAGCACGACCCGCTGCCTACCGCCGGAGTCCGTTCCGGTGGCGAGCAGATAACCCTGATCCGGCAGGGTGCTCGGGGTGGGGACACCGATTGCGTTCAGGGCCGCCGCGCTAGCGGGCGTCTCCCGCGCTCCCCCGACGTAGACGGTTGTCCCGGCACCCGGATCGGTCTCGGTGAGGGTGACCCTGGTGTCGTACGCGGCGAAAGCGGCCACCACGGCGTCAACGGCCGGCTGGTCCGCGGCCGCGCCACGGACGATTGTCACAGCGACCGGCAGGTCAAGCGGGGTCCCGGTGACGGACAGCTCCCGTGGCTGTGGATTGAGAGTCGGGGTGGCTGCAGCGCCGCTGGCCGTGGACGGTGAGCCCAACAGCCCGACCGCGCCGATCAGCGAGGCGAGCACCCAGCCGGCCACTGTGCGTGGGAATCGCCAGCGTCCCCGAGGGTAGCCGTTTCGCATGGACGTACTCCTAGGAACTTGAGGATCGTGACTGGAGGCCGTGGCGCGGCAGGCACGCATCGGCTTGTGAGATACTGGCCTAGACCAGCGAGCTTCGTCAATGGCTCCAACCAAGCCGATAATCATGATTTTGAATTAATTTGGATCCGCGGTCACGCCGTCTCACCGAGTGGCGGGCCCGCTCACGTGCACGTCGGCACATCGGCTTGACAACCGTGGACCTGTCCCACCTGCTTCGCCCCTGTCGTGGCCGGGATGCCCGCCACGGCAGGGCCGGAAGGCGGTCCGGGGAAACCCACAGCGGCACCGCTGCAGGGCGCCCCGGACCGGCCTTACCGCTACCGCCCGTTGTTGTGCTTCCTGGACAACACCCGAGAGGCGCTGTCCGGACTGTTGCGCCGGGGTCGGGCCGGGTCGACCACCACCGCGGATCACATCACCGTCCTCGACGCCGCCTTCGCGCAGATCCCGGACGCGCACCAGTACGGCACCGAGATCCCCATCCAGTCGGACTCGGCCGGCTGCATGTACGGCCTCCTAACGCGCATCCGATCGTTGCCCAGCACGGCATGAACACCTTCTTCTCGGTGGGGGTGGCGACCACCGAACCGATCCGGGACGCGATCCGGGCCGCCATCGGCCGACCCGAAGGGTGGGTGCCGGCCCTGCGGGCCACCAGATCCGCCGCTAGGACAGTACGACCGAAGTCGGCTGATCAACAGGCTTCACCGTCTCACCACCGTCACACCCTTGACGTAGTGGGCCTTCACCTTGTCCGGGGTGAGCGCGCGATCATAGACGGCGACCTCGGACATCCATCCGCCGAAGCGGTTTGCCGCGTCATCCCCTCGTGCCCCGATCTTCAGCGAGGCAGCCCCGTCGGTCGGCACCCGGCCGATCGGCACAGACGCGCGCTCGGTGCCGTCGAGATAGACCTTGAGCGTCGAGCCGTCGAAGACGGACACCAGGTGGTGCCAGCCCCACTGCAGCACGGGGGCACCGACCGGACCGGTGGTGGACAGGGAGTCCGAGAGGTTCATCGCCGCCGGCCGGTTCTTCGCACCCAGGCGCAGGAGGTACCCGTTACGGGCGGGCGAGTCGTACTTCTCCAGCACGCCCTGGTCGCCGCCCTCCCGGACGTAGACCCATGCCTCCAGGGCATAGGGGCCGGTCAGGCTCAGGCTTGCCGAGTCGGGTACCTCGATGTAGCCGCCCTCAAGGCTCATCGACCGGCTGTTCCCATCGGCCAGCGGCCCCGGCTGGCCCTGGATCACGGATCCCCGGACGACGCCGTTGTTGCCGTGTCCGGAGCTGTCGAGCACTGTCGCCTCGCTGTCGTCGAGCCGCCAGTAACCGACGGCGCCGTCGGCCCGCACCATGTCGGCGTAGGTCCCTGGAGCCGGCCTGGCCACCGTCACGGTCGTGGTGAACGCCCTCGGCTCCCCGCCATCCGGGCGGGCGGTCATGACGATCCGGTAGTCACCCGGCGCCGCATTCTCCGGGACCGAGACACGCGTGCGGACCTGCTGCCAAGCGAGCCCGTTCTTGGCGTTGCGGGTGAACAGGATCTGCTCGGACGGTGGCGTCCATCCGTTCGGAAGGTCCACCGAGATCCGGCCCTGGACGACTGCGGTCCCGGACATTTCGACGAGCATCCCGAGATTAGTCGTCGTCCCCGGGGCAACCATGGTCGCCAGTTCGGTCGCAACGACCTGCGCCCGGGACAGTTGGCCCACCTGAACGCGCGACACCGTAGCTCGAACGGTCGTCGTCCCTGTGCCCGGTACCGTCACGGCGTCGCCCTCGACGGCGACTGCCGCGCCGTTGGCGGTCGCGGCCTCCAGCCGGTAGCCGGCCGGCAGTCGTAGGTGCAGCTTGACCTGCTGGAGCCCGGGGCGACCCGCCGCGGTGGGCGGGGGCGTCACCGTGGCTTCGATCGTGCCCCGGGCAACGGCCGAGGTGATGGAGTAGGTCACCGGGCCGAACAAGGTCGGCAGTTTGGTGACCCCGACCGTCTGGCCGTCGGACAGCCACGGCTTGGGCGTTGCCGGCGCTAGGTCGAGCTCGGTCGGCACACCCGCGGCGTCGAGGGTCTCGTTGACGAGCATCCCCCGCAGCGCCTTGAGGTACGTGGCGTTGTTCGGTGACAGGGGTGCCCGGAACTGGGAGCGGTAGTACTCCATCGGGCACGGCGCGACGGTTTCGCCCTCGCCCCCGATGAAGGTGTTGCGGGTGAAGCCCTGGGCGAGCATGCCGTAGAACGTCAGCCCGATCCGATCGGCATCACCGATCTGGTCGAGGTACTTGAGGTAGGACCAGCCGTACTGCTGGTCGACGCCGCTCGAGCGGTAACCGTCCGCTGCGGGCCACGGGCCAGCAGGGCGGGTCTGGCACGCCTCGACCGGCTCACCGCTGAGATTGAACCGGGTGAGCCCGAGGAATGTGGCGCCGTGCTTGTTGAGGAAGGTCGTCAACCCCTGCCCGATAGGGCTGTTGAGATCGATCAAGCCGCTGCCCAGGGCGTACGGCATGATGAGGTTCCAGTAGCTGCCCTGCGGTGAGTTCGTGATCATCCCGGCTGGGTCGAAGTCGTTCGGCTCGAGCAGCGCAACGGGCACGAAGACCGAGCCGTCGGGCAACTGGGTCTTGCTCCGGTCGATCGCGGCGAGGGTCGCGGCGCGTAGCCCGTCTGCCTGTGCGGTGAAGGCGGCCGCGTCGTCGGGGTGGCCGATGAGACGCAGGACGACACCCATGTCGCGCAGGCCGCGCCACACGTCTGCCTGGTGGTGGATGCCGTGAGCCCGTGCGCTGTTGTCGGAATAGAGGCTCGTCTTGGCGAGCAGCCCGTTGGGGTCGTTGCTCCGCTGGGCCGCGATGTCGTTGAGCCACGCCTTGAAGGTGGCCAGGTGGGCCGTGATGAGTCCGGAGTCCCCGGTCTGGAGGTGGTACCTCGCGGCCGCCTGGAGCTTGATGCCCCGCTCCCAGGTCGTGAATCCGTCAAGGTACTGCCCCCGGACGAGGAACTCCTCCATCGTCTGCCGGGTGCGCGGCGCGTAGCCGAAGTCGCCGAGCGACCCCACCGTGGCCACCACCTCGGGGATCCATGCGAACTTCGGGTCGTCGGGCAGCTCGTAGCCGTTGCCGATCGTGAGGTTGTAGCCCATGACGAGGTTGGCCAGCAGCATGGACCGCATGGCGTCGGCGGCGTACTTCTCCGGAATCTGCACCCCACTCCCGGTGTCGAGCTGGCCCTTCCAGTAGGCGATCATCTGTGCCCGCCTGGCGTCGTATCCGCTCTTGTCCATGACGACCGTCCCGAGGGCCTGGGGCTGGTTCATCATGAGCAGGTGGACCTCCGCCGGGCCCTTGCTGAGGTCGAGGGTGTAGGTCAGATCCGGTGCGCTCCACGCAGCCTGGCCGCTGTAGGCGAGCGCGAGCTTGTCGCCCACCTTGAGGTTGTTCTCGGCAGCCACGGCCCCGGCGACGTACATGCCGTTCAGGTTGACGCGGAGCGTGGCCGACGTCTGGCCGGAGTTCCCCGGCCGGACGATGAAGCGGATCATGCTCATGAGCCGAGCGGAACCGGAGAACCGGGTGACGTAGGACTCCCGTTCGTAGGTCCGCCCCTGGCGGTCGGTGTAGCGGTTCTGCAGCACCGGCTGGTAGCCATCGGCGAGCGTCGGCTCGTCAAGCCTGGTCTCGGCCGACCCGTAGAGCTCGGTCCCGTCGCCGACGTAGAACTTGACCCACTGCCGAGTCCGCCCGTCGGCGAAGTCCGAATTGATCTGGCTGCCGTCGGTGAAGTGGAAGCTGAAGTCCCGTTGCGCGCTGAAGTTCTTGAGGTCCGGCATCGGGTATGTCAATGGAAGGTTGTTCCACCGGGTGTCGTGCCAGAAGTCGTCGCCGTGGTTGGCCGGTACGAGAAGGTCCCGCATGTTTGCCATCGTCGGGCCGTCAGGCAGCGCCATGAGCTGCTCGCCCCACGTGTCGGCCCCTTGCCGCAGGGCCGCCTGGACGCGCTGGACGTATCCGTCGGGGAACGCCGGCTGGTCTGGACGACCGATTGGCCCGTCAGGCATGGCGTCTTCAGCTGACGGCCCGGACGCAGCCCGGGGTGAAGCCGGCGCCGCTGCCGTAACCGGCGCCAGGACGACTCCCCCGGCCGCGAGACAAGCCACCAGGAGTGCAGCCATGCATGTCCATCGGTTCGTACTTTGTCTAGCAGCCATCAGCCCTGCTCCTCATCGAGTCGGTAACCGCGACGCGGGCTGGCGGGCGTGCACTCAGTGCCCAGGGGCCACCCGCGCGTTCGGGCAGATGAGGCAGACGCTAATACTGGTATAGACCAGAGGTCAAGATGCGTGTGAAACCGTGCCGACGGCCAGTCCCAGGTCGGCCGCGAGCTGACGTAAGGGCGGTAGGCGATCGCCGGGAGCCGGCCCACACCGGCCGCTGGAACTGGATCCCTGTCCTGCACCCGACAACACCTGACGACAGCAACCGTGGAGAGCCCGCTGCGCGGAGACGCACACGGCGGGTTCGGCGAGCGGCCTGGAGAAACGGACCAGCGGCAACGCAGGCACCGCGCTCCAGGGCCGACTCAACTAGGACTTTCCGGTGATTTGGGCAGGCGAGGTAGCCATCGTCGGCCTGGAAGCCTTCGTCCGGGGCGGATCAGGGTTCGATCGGCCGGACCTGATCGCGGTACCGCTCATAGAGGCCGCGATTGTGCGCGTCGCCCTGAGCAAGATTCGCGGATACGTGGACGGGCGGGTCGATGTCGCGGGCCAACAGCCGGCGGCAGACCAGTTCGGTGAGGAGCTGCGCGATGAGGACTCCGGTGAACGACGAAACCGCCCCTGTCCGAACTCCTGGGGTGATCTCCAGTGCCGCGTCCCCTGCGGGCGCGTGGTTGTCGATCACCACATCCGCCAGGTCAGCGAGATGCGGTCCCTGGGTGGAACGTGCACCGGCCGAGCGCGTGTGTGCCAGTGAGGTGACCGCCACGATCGGATGGGAACGCTCGCGGGCCAGCGTCGCCATCTCGATGACGGCGGCGTTGATGCCGGAGTTGGAGACGATGAGGAAGGCATCGTGCTCGGAGGGTGCGGCGAGGCGGTAGATCCGCTCGGCGAGACCGGACTCGCGCTCGTACGTCGGGTCGAGGATCGGCCCCGGGTCGGCACCGCCGAACATCACGAGATCCTTGACCGCCAGCATGCTGACGGCGGCGAGCCCACCGGCACGTCCGGCGAGTTCGAGGGTGACGATCCGCGAGTGGCCGGTCCCGAACGCCTGTAGGACGCCATCGGCGGCGATGGCACCGGCGACGAGCCCGGCTGCGGCCTCGATGGCGTCGAGTTCCGTGGCCAGAACCTGTTCGAGTGCGTTCCGGGCGATGGTGGCATAGGCCGGCTCAGGCACTGATCCTCCTGGAGGGTTCACGGTCGCCGACGGCTTCGACGGCGGCTTCGACGGCAGCCTCGACGACGATCTCGCCGCTGCCCGAGGTGACCGGACTGACATAGGTTTCGTAGCAGGGTTGCGTGTCGCGGGCGGGTAGGTAGCCGAGGTAGCCGTTCGCATAGCCGAGGACCACTATGTCCCCCACCTGGTCGGGCGCTGCCGAACGAATCGTTTCGCCCAGCTCCAGGAACAGCTCGCCGGGAACGGCCACGACCGTGACCCCGTCGAGGTCCACCGCCTCCACGTCGATGACGTACGGTTCGGTGCGACGGCGGGCCGCCTGCTCCTCCGCGATCCGCCTTCCCTGTTGCAGGACCCAGCGGATGCGTTCGTCCTTGCCGACCGGCGGCGGCGACTGCCGCAGGGCTACGTCGAGTTCCGCCGGCTGTTTGGGGGCGAGCGTGACGGTTCGCGAGATCGGCGGCCGTACCGGCGTCGGGGTGCCCCCGCCGACGTGCGGCGGCACCGGTAGGACCCGGTCGGCCAACCAGGCCCCGAGCCGATCCACCTCGTCAAGCCCCCGCCCCTGACGGGTTTGCCGGGTACTGATGTCGCCGGCGGCACCGGTGGCGACGACCACCCACCTGCCTGGTGCGGTCAGCGCCCGGCGGATGCCGCCGTTCAGGTCCGCGCTCACATGGTTGTTGTCGGCGGGAAGGATGGTCGGGTGGACGGGAGAGATCACGACCAGCCCCACCACGTCAGCACCCGCGGTGACCGTGAGGGTGTCGACCGGAATGTCCAGCGGGCCCGCGTCGGCGACGTTACGGTGACCCGCCAGCTTGGGAACCAGTGTGCGGACACAGCCGAGTCTGGCGGCGCGCTCGGACTTCATGGCGGACCGTACGGCCGCCAGCGCTGCGGCTTCGAGCCGGTCGGCGAGGTGCCGTGGCGTGGCCTCGCCGCCGGGGCTGCAGCCCGCCTCGGGACTCGCGTGGGTGTGGGTGGCGGCGACCCAGCAGGACTGCACACCGACGTCCCGCATGGCGCTCCGGATCCGCTCGACGACATCGACGTTGACGCAGATCAGATCCGCGACCACCAGCGCGAACCGGTGGCCGTCGTCGGCGAACGTGACGGCATGAACCTCCAGCGGGTCGAGCACGTTCTGGACGCCGTCGGAGCGGTCGGCGTAGCCACCCATGGGTTCTCCGGGCACGACCTCGAGCCGCACCACCCCGTGTCCGACCCTCATGCGTCGCCACCGGTTCCGTGGCTCGCCAGCAGGCGTGCGTAGGGGGCGACACCGCTCAGCAGCGCCGGACCGCCATCGAGCGGCTCCGCTCTGGGTGTGACCAGGGACAGCTCCCTGGCCTCGAGTTCAGCCACCAGCGCCTGGTGGAGCGCGTTCCCCGGGGCTAGCAGCCGTCCGCTGAAGGACACCCGCCGGGCTGCCCCGCTGAGGCCGAGCCGGACGGCTGCCACCTGCGCCGCATCCGCGAGATCGGCTGCGGCCTGGGCGCAGATCCGCCCCGCCACCGGGTCGGCCTGCGCGGCCGCGTCGAGCACGTCGCGGGCGAAGGCCGCGGTACGGGCGACCATGGCGGGGTCCCGGTAGTAACGCTGCAGTGACGCCAGGTCGATGCCGCCGAGCGCGACGACGAGACGGTCGGCCAGTACCGTTGCCGGCCCGACCTGGTCGTGCGACGCGGTCGCGGCGCGCATTCCGGCCAGTCCGATGGCGTACGCGCTGCCCCGGTCGCCGAGGTGGGGACCCCATCCGTCGAGCCGGGCGTGGTCGCCGTCGGCGTCCACCGCGAGCACGGTCGTCCCGGTCCCGACACACAGCAGTACGCCGGGACGGCCGAGAGCGCCGGCGTGCGCGAGGACGCTGTCCTCCACGACCACGGCCCGGCCGCCGAACTGCCGCTCGAGGGCGAGTGCGAGACGCCGGCGTTCAGCGTGCTCCCCCGGCACGCCGGTCAGGCCGGCCACCACGCCGGCCACCTGTGCGGGAAGGGAGATCGTCGCCGCGGCGCCACGAACGGCGGCCAGGATCCGTTCGACGCCATCCTCGTGCGGCTGGTAGGAGAAGCCCGGGCCGACGCCGAGCCGGCGGCCCGCCGGGGTACGCAGCAGCAGCCGAAGTTCCGACTTGCCGCCGTCGATGGTGATCGTCGTGGTCATCGCGACATCCCTGCGGTCAGCCCTGCGACAATCTGCTTGGTCGCGAGTGCGAACACCACCGCCAGCGGCACCAGGGCGATCACGAGTCCGGCGAACAGGGTGCCGCGGTCGGCGGCGAACTCGCCGAAGAACCGGGTCAGCCCGACCGGAATGGTGTACTTGTCGCCGCTGCGCAGCAGTACCAACGGGTAGAAGAAATCGTTCCAGGTCGGCGCGAACTGGAAGACGGTTGCCACCGCGAGCGCCGGCCGCATCAGGGGCAGGACGACCGACACGAACAGCCGGCCCTCGTTCGCCCCGTCGATCCGCGCGGCCTCCTCCAGCTCACCGGGCAGTCCCCGCATGAAGCCCATGATCACGAAGACCGAGAACGGGATTCCGCTCGCCGCGTAGAGCAGCACCAGCCCGATCCGGCTGTCGATCAGACCCATCGACTGGAACATGTAGAACACCGGCAGCAGGCCGAGTTTCGCAGGAATCATCAACCCGGACAGGAAGAACGCCGCCAGCAGGGCGCGGCCCCGGAACTTCCACCTGGCCAGGGCGTAGGCGGCCATCGCCGACACGCTGACGCACAATGCCACCGAAGCACAGGTGACGCTGACGGAGTTGACGAAGTACGTCGAGATCGACGCGGTCTGCCACGCGCGGGTGTAGTTGCTCAGGTCGAACGAGCTGGGCAGGCCGACCGGCGCGCGGAGGATCTCCGCGTTGGGCCGGAGCGAGCCGATCAGCACCAGCAGCAGCGGGCCGAAGGCGATCGCGGCGTACGTCCACAGGAGGAGCTGGCTGCCTGCGCCGTGCAACAGCGAACGCTGACGGGTGCCGCGCGGACGTACGGTCTCGGCTCTGACCTTCCATGCCCGGCGGGGGGCGGCGCGAAGGGTGGTGGTACCCATCTAGTGGACCTCCCGACGGCGCAGCGCCCGCTCCAGGGCCAGGGAGACGCCGAAAATGAGCACGAAGATCAGCATGGCCAACGCCGACGACTCTCCGATCGCGTTGCTACCGCCCTGGAAGGCGGTCCGGTAGTAGAGAAGGCCCAGCACGTCCATGGCGCCGCCGGGTCCGCCGTCGGAACCGCCGAGCGCGTAGACGAGGTCGAAGATGTTGAAGCATCCGATGAACGTCAACACGGTGATCACTCCGACCGCCGGCATCAGAAGTGGGAACCGGATGCTCCAGAACGCCCGGGTCGCTGACGCGCCGTCCATCGCGGCCGCCTCCTCCAGCTCCTTGGGGATACCGGCCAGGGCGGCGCCGAAGATGAGCATCGGTCCGCCGATCCACTGCCAGGCGTTGACCAGGATCAGTACCGGCAGGGCGAGGTCCGGTTCGCCGAGCCACGGGCGCGCCCAGGCGTCCAGACCGACCGCACTGAGCGCGAAGTTGATCGGGCCGAAGGTGGGGCTCAGCAACAACGACCAGATGTACCCGACGATAAGCGGGCTGATCAGGTACGGGAGCGAGAAGAGCGTCTGGAACAGCCGCTTGCCCCAGGGGTTGCGGTGCAGGAGCACCGCCAGGCCGAGCCCGATGGTGTTCTGGATCGCCATTGTGCCGACGAAGAAGAGCACGTTGTGTCCGAGCGCGGCGGGGATCTCGTCGCTCAGCGGGTAGCGGGTGAGGATCTCCCGGTAGTTGCCGATCCCGACGAACTCCCCCTGGCGGATGCCGTCCCAGCGGAACAGCCCGTAGTAGAAGGCGGTGACGAGCGGCACCACGAGGAACAGCCCGTAGAGCGCGAACGCCGGCAGGCAGAACGACGTGATCCACCCTGCCGAGACCCGTCCTGCCCGGCGGCGTGACCGCCGGGCAGGACGGACCGTCAGTTCTTGGGCCGGAACCACTGATCGACCCCTCGTTGGATGTGTGCGGCCGCGTCGGCGGCGTTGCTTCGGCCCAGGACGTAGTCGGAGAACGCCTCGGAGGCGAGGTCCCAGGCGGTGGGTGTGCCGCCGGAGAAGTACGCGTAGGTGACGTACGGGCTGGGGTTCGCCTGGTACCCCTTGAGTGCCTGCGCCAGGAGTTCGTCCTGCGGCTCGACGCCCGGTACCGGGGAGATCTGCTGAAGCTCGTTGGACAGCGCCTTGCCGAACTCCTCCGTCGCCATCCACCGCACGAGGTCCAGCGCCGCGTCCCGGTGGCGGGATTTCGCCGAGACGCCGAACGACCCGTCGACGTAGCCGGGCACCAGCGTCTTGTCGATCGCCGCGCCGGGCGCCGGCGGCACGTTGAAGATGCCCATGTCGAGCTGGGGGTTGGCCTTCTTGAACCCGGCGAGCTCCCAGACGCCACCAGGGAACATGGCGGCCCGGCCGGAGGTGAAGAGGGCCTGCGCGTCGCTGTAGTTCACCCCGGACGCCTGCGCCGGCCAGTACTTCTGGGTGCTCTTCCAGGTCTCGAGCGACTTCACCCAGGGCGCGTCGGTGAACTTCGCCGAGCCGTTGAGCATCTTGGTGAGGTAGTCGGGGCCGCCGTACGTGGTGGCTCCGAAGATCTCCTGCTCGATCGGCAGCATCCACTTGTCGGTGACGGTGTTCGCCAGCGGGGTGACGCCGGCCTTGCTGAGCTTGTCGAAGCCCGCGATCATGTCCGCCCAGGTGGTGGGGGCGGCGATGCCGTTGTCGGCGAAGACCTTTTTGTTGTAGATGACGTGCAGCGTCTGGATCGCGAACGGAACGCCGTAGACGCGCCCGTCCTTCTCGCCCTTAGCGCCGTCGAGGATCGGCTTCGGGAATCCGCTCAGCTTGTCGACCTGGTCGTCGAGGGGCACCAGGCTGCCGGAGCCGACCAGCGGCTGGAGCAGTCCGTAGGAGCGCAACTGCGCGACGTCGGGGCCGTTGGCGTCGGTGAGCCCGGTCTTGAGGATCGTGTCGTACTCGGTGTTCTTGTAGGGGACGTACTCCACGGTCACGCCCGGGTGGGCCTTCTCGTAGATCTGGAAGATTTTCTTGTACGCGGCGACGTCCTCCTGCCGCCAGCCCCAGACCTTCAGGTTGACGGCGTCGCCACCACCGTCCCCGCTGTCGCCCGGCGCGCAGGCGGCAAGGGTGACGGCGAGTGTCGCCACCACCCCTATGACACCGAATCTTCTGGGCATCTCGTCTCCGATCGTCGTGGCCGCCACCCTCCAAACTTGGCGGACGCGCCGAGCGTAATACTGGTATAGACCGGAGGTCAACGGGTTGCGTCGATGTCAACGGCGGGACGGAAACTGCCCGTAGGATGGCTCCAACTGCGGGGAAAGGGGATCGGGTCCGGTGCCAAGGAGGCGACACGAGCCGAGCGACGGGGCGCTTGAATCGTTGCCGGCGGAGCACAACCGCGGCAAGGGTGAGCACATCAGAGACGTGCTCACGGCCATGGTCCTGAGCTCGCGGGACGGCGCGCTGCTTCCCTCGGAGCGGGTCCTCGCCGAACGGTTCGGCGTCGCCCGGATGACCGTCCGGGGCTCCATCGACGCGCTGGAGTCGAAGAGAATGGTCCGGCGGGTGCCCGGGCGCGGGACCTTCGTGCAGCACCCCACGCTGACCCACTCGGAGATCTTCCGCTCGTTCAGCGAGGACATGCGCATGCGCGGCATGGCACCGGGCGCCAAGTCGTACCGCGCCCGTACCCGCCCGGCCACTCGCGCCGTCGCCGCCAGCCTCGACATCGCCCCGGGCGAGCCGACCCATTACATCGAGCGGATCCGTACCGCGGACGGCATCCCGATGGCGCTGGAGCGGACCAACCTCGCCGCGACGCGGTTCCCCAACCTGCTGGCGGTGATGGGGCGCGACGACTCGCTGTACGAGGTGCTGGGCCGCGTCTTCGGGGTGCGGCTGGAATCGGCGCGGCAGACGGTCACCATCGCCCGGCTGACCGACGCCGAGGCGAAGCGGCTCGAAGTCGCGGAGGGCAGCCCGGCGTTCCTGATCGAGCGCATCTCGGTGGACAACATGGGAAAGGTCGTGGAGTTCGGTCGGTCGCTCTACCGCGGGGATCGTTACGCCATCCAGATGCACGTCAGCCCCCCGTCGCCGGAGGGCTGACGCACATCGGCGGAAGCCGGTCAGCCGAGACCGGTGAGGTGGTGCGCCTCGAGTTCGGCCGCGGTCAGGGCCCGGTCGTAGATCGCCGCCTCGTCGAGGTCGCCCTGGAGCCGCTGGTTCGCGTCGTCTCCGCGGCCACCGAGCTTGACGCTCGCCGTACCGCTGCCTGGCGACACCGACGTCGCGGCGCTGTTGTCCGCCACCCCGTCGAGGTACACGGTCAGTCGTGACCCGTCGAAGACGGCGGCGACGTGGTGCCACCTGTTCGGTGTCAGCCGGGTACGGCCGGTCACCAGACCGTACCCCTTTCCGGCAGCGCCCAGCGACCACGCCTGCAGGACGCCGTCCGTCACCCTCAGCGCATACCCGTTGACCGCCGGCCCGGTGTAACTCTCGATGATCGCCTGCCCCGGCGCCGGGGCGAGCGTGTCGAGCTTCACCCACGCCTCCAGGGTGAACGCGCCCCGGAGGTCGGTTCGCGGGCTTCGCGGCGCCTCGATGTACCCGGCGGAGAGGTCTCCCGCCCGGTCACCGGTGATCGCACCCTCCGCCCCCGGGCGGGCACCGGCCAGGTAGGTGCCGTTCTGCCGGCTGGCGGAGCCGTCCACGGCGGTGCCGGAGTCGGCCGCGTCGCCGAGCCGCCAGTAGCCGGCCGGGTTCGCCCCGGTCACGAGGTTCGGGTAGCTCTGCTCCCCGACCAGGATCGGGAGCGACACGTTCACCGGTGGCGCGCCGTCCTCGGCGAAGGACACCGTCACCTGGTGGCGTCCCGTGTCGGCATCGGCCGGGACGGTCACCTCCACCGGTACGCTCGCGACGACGGTTCGCCCACCCGGCTGGGCACGGAACACCTGCTTCGCCGGGTCGATGGTCCAGCCGGCCGGTCCGGTGGCGCTCACCTGGCCGCTGATCCGGTGATCCGCGAACACCTCGAAGGTGACGTGGAATTGCTTCGTCTTCCCGGGCGCGATGAGCGATCCCGGCGGATCGACCGAGACGGTGCCGCTGAACACGTCGGAGTAGTGCGGGACGATCTCGTAGATGCGCGGAGCCGCGCTGCCCGATGTCCACCGGATCCGTACCGCGCTGGCCGCGAGGTCTGCGGCCGGCACCTTGGTGAACCCGTCGGCGAGCGGTCCGAGATCCACCCAGGCGCCGTCGACCAGCGCCTGGATCATGCCGTCGGCGGGAGCGGTCGCGTCCTGTACCACGGTCACCGCCGACAGCCGGTGCGGCTTGGTGATCGGAACCGTGATCGCGTCGCCGTCCTGGGGCTTGCCGGCGGCGACGTACGCCGTGTCGTCGCGCCGGTCGGTCAGGTTGCCCAGCGTCGACCCCTGCGTGGCAGCCGGTAGGCCCGTCGGAGCCCCGAGGTCGCCGTACCAGCGGTCACCGATGTAGCCGTCGCTCTGCGAGGCCGCGAAGCTGAGCAGGTCGTCGACCGGGCCGGGACTGATCTGGTGCCACGTCCTGTCGAGGATGCCGCGGGCACGCGCCTGATCCCGTCGTGCCAGCCAGGCGGCTTCGCCGTCCCCCCGGTCCTGGGCCTGGAGGACGGCCACGGCCGCCCGGCCTGCCTGGCCGGTCATACCGACGCGGTCCAGCCAGGGCCCGATCTGCTTGAGCAGCGCGGGGTTGTCGAGCTGCGCCCGGAGCGCGGCGGGCAGTTCCGCCAGGCGGCGCATTTCACGGTCGAGCTGCTCGAGTTCGTCGCCCACCGGCCGGCCCGCCGAGTACTCGGCGATGAGCCGGTTGACGAGCGCGGCGAACTGCGGCCGTGCGGTGTTGTCGAGGACGCTGGCGCGGTTGTTCTCCGCGAACAGCCGCAGCTCCTGGTAGGCGTCGCCGCCGACGATCTGCAGCGTGCGCGTCCATGAGCGCTCCGGGTCGTAGGCCCCGGGGTTCCAGGCGTAGTCGGCCTGCGTGCCGAGTGAGATCAGCGAGGCCTCCTGGTGCTGGACGAGTTCGTTGAACGAGATGCCGATGACGTCGTCCGCCATGCTGGCGTCGCGGTTCACCAGTGGGCCCAACAGCAGCCGGTTGGGGCTGTAGTCGTTGACCGGGTAGTTGTCCCAGAGCATGATCCGGTGCCGCGGCCAGGCGGCCTGCGCGGCCCGGAGGTCGTCCCTGGTGATGCTCGGCGAGACCACTTCCGGCCCGGTCCAGTAGAGGTCGACGTCGGCGCTCACCAACTCGTCGAACCGGTTCTTGTACGGCGTACGGGTCATGCCCCAGTACTCGGTCGGCACGGTCACCAGCCGGGTGGCGCCAGGGTGCTTCTCGATGAACTCGCGTTGGACCAGGTTGGTGACCCCGGCTTGGGCGGCGGCGAGCGGCGACGAGTCGCCCTGGTAGGCGTCCCGGTCCTCCTGGCACGCGAAGTTGCCGGACACGTCGTCCCAGGCGATGACGTAACTGCGGACCCCGATCTCCCACAACTGCGCGAAGCGGGCCAGCAGCTTGGCCCGATCGGATTCGCGCACGTGGCAGATCCCCTGACCGGGCGCCAAGGGCGCCTCCGGCGAGACCCGGTACACGAAATCGACATGACGCGACCGCGCCAGGTCCACGATCTCCTTCAATCGGCCCAGTTCCGCCTCGTCGTACAGGGAGTCCCACTTCGAGCCGGTACGCAGGTCGTCCGCAGGCCCGTAGAAGAACTGGTTCATCTTGTGCCGGGCCAGGAACTCGATCTGCGAGCGCCGGTCCTCCTGCGACCACACCGGTCCGTAGAACGACTCCATGCCGCCACGAATTCGGTAACCCGGCCAGTCGCGCACCGCTACACCGTCAACCGTTACCCGGGAGCCTTTCGACACGAGCAGCTGACGTAGTGACTGAACGGCGTAGAAGGTGCCGGCGCCGTCCAGACCCGCGAGGACGATCCGCGGTCGCCCGAGACGATCGTGGCCGGCCGCCAGGACGTACCCCTCACCGGGCAGCCCCGCCGGCCCCTCGACCCCGAGGGCACTCAGCACCGCGGTGCTCGCCGACGTCTCGCCCGGTCCACCGAGGAGGATCAACGGGCGCGACGTCGACATGTCCGCGGTTCGGACGACCCTGGCGGTGACACCGTGCGCCCCGAGCAGATCCACGAGCGATTCCTCGGCCGCCGAATCCACGGCCGCGCCCGCGACGACATCGACATCGCCGGGCAGGACGACGGACCCCGGACGCGGCGCTACCTGCTGCGGCACCGGAAGAATGCGCGCCACATCCACCCGATCAGGAGCCTGGGCCTCGCCCCGAGCAGGAGGAGGGTTCACCAGCCCAATGGCGAGCCCGACCAATCCGGCGAATATTCCGACGCGGCGATAGCCACGAAACGAGCGCGACAGAAACATCACACCTCCACTCCTTCAAGTTGGCTGGTGCTTGGTGTCGACAGGTGTCCCGGCCTGGCGACCCCGAGCGGAGCGCCGCGAAGGCTGAGGCCCGAGGTCCGCCGCGCCGCATCCTCGACTCCCCACCGAGATCAGCTAAGCCACACCGGTCTATACCAGTAACAAGAATCCATGCCACGCCTGACCACGTCAACCCTGCCGACGAACCGCAGACGCGGGCGGCCGGCCATCAACCGCCGCGCGCAGCACTCAGGGGGAACCAGCTCGTGACCCGACACAACACCGAACCACCCGCCGGGGAGGTCGGCCGGGATGGGCGTGCGCCCGCTTGGCGGGGCCGACCCTCGTCGCGGCGGCGGTAGCTGTCAGGAGGGCGTCACCTCGAAGACGCCCCGGGCGCCGCGTTCCGCGTCGACCATGGCGTGGCTGACGAACGGATAGTGTCCGGGCTCGGGGAAGACCATCTCGACGAAGCCGCCTGCGGCCGGAGTCAGCGAGAGCACCTGAGCCCCGCCGGGGTCGGCCGGCCGGCTCTCCCACCGCCCCTCCCGGTAGACGGTGTCGAACTGGGCGCCGACGACGTGGAAGGAGCTGTCCCGGTTGGGGCCGGCGTCGAGCAGCCAGACGCGGACGCGCTCGCCGGCCGCGCGGGTAGCGGCCGGTGAGATGGTGGCGTTACTGGGAAGCCCGGGTTGGTGCGCGTCGTTGAGACTCAACCGCCGGCGCTGGGGCGCCCGAGCGTCTTCAGGTTGGGCAGCGAACGTTCCGCCATCACCACTCCGGCAGCGCTGTACCCGACCAAGACCGGCGGGTCGACGCTCTCGTTGGCGAGATACCAGAAGAAGAACAGCTCTTCGGCGCGGACGGCTGACCGTACAGTGCCGTCGGGCAGTCGCAGTTCCGCCCGTACCGCATTCCCGGCGGCCGTCCACATCGTGTGTATTCCCTGGCCGTCCGCCGACCCGCCCATGCTGCTGAATGACTCCTTGCCCTGGTCGCCGTCAGCACACTGCCCACCGGCAAGCGTGAAACTTGTCGGGGCTGGCCGGCCGAGGTCACCGGGTGGCTCGAACATCGGAGCGATGCAGGTGGTGCCGCCCTGGCCCTTGGCTGACCAGATGGTCAGTACAGTGCCGTCGGGGCCCGGTGCCTGGGCAACTCGTCGTGCTGTCTGGACGTCCACCACGCCGCCGGTTTCGGTAGCCCAGAACGACAACGGCTTGGTGAACGACTCAGGCAGCAGTCCTCCGGCGGCGGCGACGCTCGCACTCGACACGACAAGCCCGGCGGTCAACGCGGCAGTGAGCACGACTCGTCGCCTGCGCGACCGTTGAGATGCCTCCGGCGGTTCGGCGGCGGTGGCGATCAACAGACGTTCCAGCGCCGCTTTCCTCGCCGATGCGGGCCAATGGTCATCGACCGTGGTAACCGGCTTGAGTCTCTGAACGATGTTCATCGTGTCACGGTCCGTGGTCATTTGGTGCCTCCTGCGAGTGGCAGTGAACGTTGGGCGGCGTCGGCGTGGGGCGGCGCATCCGGCTCGCCATCAACGCGCAGTCGCCGCCGCGCCCTGAACAGACGCACGTGAAACGCCGGGAGTGAGCAGCCCGCCACTCGCGCCGCCTGCTCCGGGGTCAAGCCGTCCCAGGTGATCAGCAGTAGCGCCTCCCGCTCCTTGGGGGTCAGCGCCGCCAACTGGGTCAGTACGGTCGCGCGCTCCGTGGCGAGAACGTCGGCGGCGGCCGCCGGCTCCGCGACCTGCCGCAACCTTTCTAGTTCGACGGCCACCCGCGCCTGCCGACACCCTGACCGACGCAGGTTGGAGATGGTGTTGCGGGCGACCACGAGCAACCACGGCAAGGGTTCGTCCGGGACGCTGGCGAGCTTCCGCCATGCCACCAGGAACGTCTCCGACACCACATCCTGCGCTGAATCGGAGTCAACATGTCGCAACGCGTACGCCATCACCCGTGGTCCGTGTTCGGTCCACAGCGCCACGAACCGCTGTTCATACCGCTCAGACGTGTGGTCTTCTCTCACACCACGTAGTGTCCGGCCACACTCCGAAACTTACGGCGACAACTCCAAGAGGTTGAGCCGGTACAGGTCCCTCAGGACAGTGATCATGCAGCGTTCCCGGCGGCTCTGGCGCTGCATCAATCGATAAGCTATCAACGCACTCTTTTCGGCAGAAGCGGATACCGCATCGGTGTCGCAGAGCGGTCGGTAGCAACCCACGGTGGTACCGGTCAAGACGCGAGGGTCGGCGCGGCGACGCCTCGCCGTTTAGACATCTCGAAATCTCTGGAGAACCGCCCCACTTCGGCTCATGCACAAGGCCCGGGCCCTCGGGCACCACGTCGACCGGCGCCGCGAGCATCGGCGCGACCGGCCGACGCAGCACCGTTCCGCTCCGGCCCTGGCCCGTGGGCGGGCGGGAATCACCTCCAGTCCCCGCCACGCCGGCCGCACGCCCCGCTCATCCCCACCCACCCCCACGTCATGGTCGGAGAGACACGGGCCGCCTCGGGCCCAGATCCGCGACAACGAATGCCCAGCGGGCGGTCGTAGCGCGCCTGACGCTCGGCCGAGCGCCACGTGCAGGTGAAGCCTCGCCGCAGGTACCGGCGGGCGACCCATGGGCGATGCGGTCAGTTGGGGAGACTGGGCCGTGGCCCGCAACGCCGCCCGCTCGGGGGGCAGAGTTTCACACGCCGCGTCGCGCGCTCACCGGGCACGTACCGTCGAAGGGTGGACGTGCTGCTGCGCGGCGGGCCGGGTGACGGCCAGGTGCTGCCCGGCGGCGGGGAAACCGTCGTGTGGCGGGCCTGCCTGTACGAAATCACGACCGAGTACGGCCAGCGGCACGGCCGAGACCTGCGGGTCTACCGGCACCGCCCCGACTGCTGCGAGCCGTATGGCCGAGGCGCCGAAGACCGCTGCGAGTGACCCACCCCCGCTGGTTCGCTACCCCACCTCGCCACGCTATCGAACATGTGCACGATCGCCGGATCGACGAGGAGGTCCCCTGAAACAATCTCCTACTGAAGCATCTGGGCGGCTGGTCTCTAGGACGCCTGGCGGATGGGCATGTCGGCCAGCCAGACGTCGGCCAGGTCGCCGAGGGGGACGTCGAGGGCCTGGCTGAGGCAGACCACGGTGCCGAACGCCGGCGCGGGAAGGCGGCCCGCCTCGATCTTGCGCAGCGTCTCGGGGGAGATGCCGGCTGCCAGAGCCACCTCGACGAGGCTGCGGCCGGCCCGCGCGGCCCGAAGGGCGGCTCCGAGGCGCTGGCCCGCGGCGACCTGTTCGGCGGTGAGTGGTTGGCGAACCATGCCAGCAGGATATCCCTCCGGAGTACCCCGACCTGACGTGGTATAAAAATGCCGGTATAAAAATACCGAGTTCAGAGGGGGAGGCTGTCGTGATCGAGCTCAAGTCCGCCGAGGAGATCGGCCGGATGGCGGTGACCGGCCAGTTCGTCGGCGAGCTGCTCGCCGAGCTGAGCGACGTCGCCGCCGTCGGCGTCAACCTGATAGACCTCGAACACCATGCTCGCCGCCGGATCTCCGAACGCGGCGCCGAATCCTGCTACTGGGACTACGCCCCTTCGTTCGGCCGCGGCCCGTTCCGCAACGTGCTGTGCCTGTCGGTCAACGACGCGGTGCTGCACGGCCTGCCGCACGACTATGTTTTGCGGGACGGTGACCTGCTCAGCATCGACATGGCGGCCGGTATCGACGGCTGGGTCGCCGACTCCGCGCTCTCCGTCATCGTCGGCACCCCCGACCCGGCCGACCTGAAGCTGATCGAGGCCACCGAGGTCGCACTGGAGGCCGGCATCGCCGCCGCCCAGCCCGGCGGTCGCCTCGGCGACATCTCCGCCGCGATCGGCGAGGTCGCCCGCTCCTACGGCTACGGCGTCAACGCCGAGTTCGGCGGCCACGGCATCGGCCGCACCATGCACGAGGCCCCGCACGTCCCCAACAACGGCCGCGCCCGCCGCGGCCTGAAACTCGACCCCGGTCTCACCATCGCCATCGAGCCCTGGTTCTGCCGCTCCACCGACAAAATCAAGTTCGACAGGGACGGCTGGACGATCCGCTCCGCCGACGGCTCCCGCACCGCCCACTCCGAACACACAGTCGCCATCACGGCTTCCGGCCCCCAGGTCCTGACCCGCCGCCCCACCCCCGGCGCCACCTCGGCCGACCCCACCAAGAAGCCCGCCACAGCCTCCTGACCACTGCCCGCCCTAGCGTCTGTATCGAAGTGGGGCCGGAGCGGGTGCGCGGCTCTCCAGCCAGTCGGGCAGCTCGGTGAGCGGATTTCCGTCCAGGTACAGGTCGGTGAGCGCGGTCAGATTTCGCAGCGAGTCCGGCAGCACGGTGAGGTGGTTGTTGCTCAGCCAGAGCATGGTGAGTGCGGTGAGATTGCCCAATTAGTCCGGCAATGTCGTGAGGCCGATATCGGACAAGCCGAGGCGAGCGAGGCCGGTAAGGTTCCCCAGCCAGTCGGGCAGACCGGTGAGCGGGTTTCCTTCCAGGTACAAGGCGGTCAGGCCGGTGAGGTCCCGCACCGGGTCTGGCACCTCGGTGAACGCGTTGTCCTCCAGCCAGAGCGTGGTGAGGTTGGTGAGGCTGCGCAACGAATCCGGCAGCGCGGTCAGCCTGGTCTCTCCACCACGCCCGCGACGGGGCCGCCATCGTTGCCCGCCCCACCCCGTCCAGCAGTGTCAGGGATCTGAGCGCGGCAGAGCGCGTTCTGCCCGGGGTCGGGACGGAGTTGCCGACCTGGCGGTCTCATGTGTTCGGCCAGTCCACACGGATGGCCTGGCCGGGCCGGGCCGGCCGGCTGTGCCTGCGGCAGGAATCAGATGAGCGTTGTCCAGTGGTCCCAGATGCGGTGCAGGATGGCGGCCAGGATGATCGCGTACCAGGCGGTGAGAATGAGCTGCGGTAAGCGGCGACGGTGGTGGCGGGCACGAAGTCCCCGCTCGACAGGCCATGCGTGAACCTGCTCGGCGTGGCCGAGCCGTCCGAGGACGGCTCGGCCACGCTCTCGGTTCGTCAGGGGGTCACCCGGGTAGCCGGGCTGTCGCCCGGCAGGCCCGACATGTTGGCCTCGACCGGCGGCAACGGAGTGCTTCCGAGGACGCTGCCGTCCGTGGCGTACGCGGTAAGGGTGGCCGGCTGGTCCGGCGGAATCCGGGTGGTGCCGACGTTCGACGCGTCGAGGGTGACCGTGGCCGGGGGTGCGCCGCCGACCGTGACCGTGACGCGGGCCGCGTCCGGCGGGGCGATCACCCGCACCTGGTCCGTCGGCGTGCGGGTGCCGTTGTCGGCCCGGATCCGCCAGCCGATCGGCCGCTGGTCGGCGCCCTCGGCCGGCAACAGCAGCCGCAGGTCGGTCCACCAGCCGGTTCGGTCGTCGCCGTGCCTGGCGTACGCGATCACCCCGCCGCCGGCGGGCTGCACGGTGAGCAGCGCGGCGGCCTGGCCGTGCTCGCTGCCCGACCAGCGCACCCGCACCGTCGTGCCGACCGCAGGGAGGCGACTGTCGAGGAGTGCCTCCTCGACGAAGCTCCGCAGGGTGGCGTCGTCCAGCGGCGTGCCTCGGGCGCCCCGTCGCGCGGCGGTGAGCAGGACGTCCATCTCGGCCCCGGTCGGGTCGATCCCGGCGTACGGGCCGCCGCCCAGGCCGCCCTGGTAGAGCACGTGGTCGCCACGGCTGACCCGGACGACGGGTTCGTTCCGAAGCGGCACGGGGGGCAGGACGGCGAACCCGACCCCGCTGCCGTCCTCCCTGGCGAGATTCTCGTACTCCAGGGTTCCCTTCGGCGTGTAGCGAGGGTTGCCACTGATCATCACGGTGGATTCGGCCGGCCCGACGACGACCGCGAATCCGCCCCGGTCGGGACCGGCCTGCATCAGGGTCATCACCGGGTCGTCGACGCCCTCGCTGTGGCCGGCGTAGTGCATCTGTTCGGCGACGGCCCCGGCCGGACCCACGTACCAGACCAGCGCCTCCTTGGTCAGTAGGCCGAACCGCAGCGGCACCGCGACCAGCGCGACCCGGTGGCCCGACTGGTCACTGCCGTACAGCAGGCGGATCCGGTCGCGGTCGCCGACCTTCCAGACGCCACCCGGGTTCAAGACACCCGACGGAGTGTCGCTGCTGATCCGTGGGTCGGTGCTGATCCGCGCCCGCAGCGAGTCCAGCCAGTCCTGGTCGCCGGCCAGCGTGCCCCGGGGCGGCGCGTCGAGCAGCGCTGCCGGGGCGGCGGCGACCGCGATGCCGGGCGCCCACCCGGGCAGGGGCACCACGTTGGTCTGGATCCCGACGAGCGCGGCCCCGACCGCGACGGCGACCGCCGCCCGAATCAGCCGCGTCCGCCGGTGCCGTCGCTCGCGCCGGGCGAACCCCGGCCACGGGTCCTCGGGTACGTCGACACCGTGCGCGGCCTGCCGCAGCGCAGGACTGAGCGTCGAATTCGCGAAGCTCTCGGTCATGCCAGTTCCTCCTCGAGCCGTACCGGGGACTGAGGGACGGGTGGGGCGAAATCGACCCGCAGCCGGGCCAACCCGCGCGACGCCTGGCTCTTCACCGAGCCGACGGAGCAGCCGAGAACCTTGGCGGTGTCCGCCTCGCTGAGGTCCTCGAAGTAGCGCAGCACCAGAACCGCCTGGGTCCTGGGCGGCAACCGCCGCAGCGCGGTGAGGAGCAGTTGCCGCTCCTCCACCTGCGCATACGCGTCCGGCGTCGGCGCGCTGTCGGAGGTCAGCAGCGGCACCTCCAGCGGTCGCCGCCGACGCCGCCAGGAGATCGCCGTGTTGACCATCGCCCGGCGTACGTAGACCTCGGGCGCGTCCCTGCGCAGTACCCGCCCCCAGCGCCGATGGGTCTTCTCCAGCGCCGTCTGCGCCAGGTCCTCGGCTGTCCCCCGATCGCCGGTCAGCAGGTAGGCCGTTCGGAGCAACGGCCCCCACTGTCGTTGTACGAACAGCCGGAACTGTTCGTCGTCCTCGTGCCGACTCACGCCACCTCCAGGTCACATCCGCCTCGTGTCACGTGCGGATGCAGGGTGAGACGCGAGCGGCGGCGTCCGGGGTTGAGTGGGAACCGTACGTCGAGACGGATCCGGATCTGCCGGTGGCTACCCGCCACGGTCGTGATGGCGAACTGCACCAGTCGACTCGCGAAAGGTGCCACGTTCGCGGCCACTCAGTCGAGGCACGTAGCAATGCTCTTTCGGTCGGCGTCGGGTCACCACTGGCTGATGAGCGGCGGGTCCGGTTCGTGCTGCCGCCAGGCTTCGCTGAGGCGGGCGAGGCGGGTGGGGGCGGCGATGCCGCGCACGGTTGCGATCTGGCCGTTGGTGATGTCGAACGCCACTGCCCCGAGGACCTGGTCGCCGAGCACGAAGAGGATGGCGGGGGCGCCGTTGACGAGCGCGTAGTGGATGGCGGGCGTGCCGCCGGCGAGTCGCCGTTTCGCGGGCGTGGGTTTGAAGCCGGCCCGTACGACGGCGGCGACGCGCTGCGGAGTGTCGTACCGCAGCAGCGTCTCGGCCAGGCCGGCGCCGTCGGTGATCGCGGTCGCGTCGTCGGTGAGCAGTGCTACCAGCCGTTCGGTGCGGCCCGAGGAGGCAGCGGCGAGGAATTCCTCGACGATCCTGCGGGCGGATGCCGGGTCGACCTCGCCGCTGCCGCGTCGGCGCGCGGCGGCGATGTGGCGCCGCGCCCGGTGGAGGTGCTGCTGGCTCGCGGACTCGGTGATGTCGAGAATCTCGGCGATCTCGGCGTGGCTGTAGGAGAACGCTTCGCGCAGGACGTAGACGGCCCGCTCGAGGGGTGACAGGCGCTCCATGAGAGTCAGCACGGCCAGCGAGACCGATTCGCGCTGCTCGACGGTGTCGGCCGGGCCGAGCATCGGGTCGCCGGCGAGGAGCGGTTCGGGTAGCCAGGCGCCGACGGTGCGTTCGCGGCGGGCTTGTGCCGAGCGGAGCCGGTCGAGGCACAGGTTGGTGACGACCTTGGTCAGCCATGCTTCCGGCACCTTGATCCGCTGCCGGTCGACGGCCTGCCAGTGCAGAAACGCATCCTGCACGGCGTCTTCGGCGTCGGCGGCGGAGCCCAGCAGCCGGTACGCCAGCGAGGCCAGCCGGTTCCGGCTGGCCTCGAACCGACCGGTGTCGAAGCGATCAGTGGCGGTGCTGTCCACTCGGACCACCCTAGGCGGCTACGCCGACCGCCTTCTTGGTGGACGCATCCGGTGCGGCCGCCAGGCGGTGCTTGCGCTTGGGCAGGCCGAAGGTCGGGTGCGAGGTGGCCCACAGCGAGAGCTTGAGGATGCCCGACTTGATCCGCGCGGCCTTCCGGCCGCCCACGTACTTCGGCTTTGCTTGCGCTTCGTCGTCGACCAGCTGCAGGATCCCGTCGCGCCGCCCGAGGCTGATGTGGTTGCCCGGGTAGACCAGCTTGGTGTTCGCGATCCTGCGGCCGGTCAGGCGTCCCAGGATCGCCTCGATGGCCTGCTGGCCGGTGAAGCCGGCCGAAGCGCAGGACATCGGCAGCGGCCGGCCGTTGTCGCCGATGGCGTAGGCGCTGTCGCCGGCGGCGTAGACGTTCGGGTGCGAGACCGATCGCATGGTGCGGTCGACGACGATCCGACCGTTCTCGGTGACCACCAGCCCGCTGGCGGCGGCGATGGGGTTGACCGTGAATCCGGCCGTCCACACGGTCGCGTCGGACGCCAGGGCGGTGCCGTCGGCGCACAGCACCCGTGTCGCTTCGACGGCCTCGACGCTGGTGTGCTCCAGGACGGTGACGCCCAGCCGGGCGCAGGCGCGGCGCAGGTGGCTGCGGGCTCCGGCGGAGAGCCGGGCGCCCAACTCGCCGCGGGCGACCAGCGCCACCGACAGGCCGGGCCGGGCTTCGGCGATCTCGGTGGCGGTCTCGATACCGGTCAACCCGTCGCCGACGACCAGCACACGCCCGCCTTCGCCCCGCCTGCCCAGGCCGTCCAGGTGCTCGCGCAGGCGCAGCGCCGAGGGCCGGGCGGCGATGTCGAACGCGTGCTCGGCCACGCCGGGGACGCCGCGGTCGTCGCCGTGGCTGCCGAGCGCGTAGAGAAGCGTGTCGTAGCCGAGCTCGCCGCCGCCGTCGGCGTCGGCCAGGGCGACGACCTGGCGCTCGGGGTCGACGGCGGTGACACGGGCCAGGCGCAGCCGGATCCCCGTGCCCGCGAAGACGTCGGCGAGTTTCGGAGCCTTGATCTCGTGCCCGGCCGCGAGTTCGTGCAGCCGCAGCCGCTGGACGAAGTCCGGCTCGGCGCTGACCACGGTGATCTCGGTGTCCGCCGGGGACAGCCGGCGGGCCAGGTTCCCGGCCACGTGGGCCCCGGCATAGCCGGCGCCGAGGACGACGATGCGGTGCTTCATGTGTCGCTCCTGTCGGTTCGCTTGCCTCCGCGAGTTGAGCGGAACGGCGCCCCGATTGCTGACAGGAAATACATGTGGCATGGGTCACAGGACGGCAGGAGCGCCCCCGACGACGCGCGCGACGCCGAGGCGGCGCAGCTGCGGGCCGAGTTGAACGAGGTGACGATGACGTGGCATTGGTCCTGGCGGCGCGGCTGCGCAGTGGACCAATCACCGACTACCGCTCCTTGAGGCGGCGGGCGACCTCCTCGGCGACCCGCCGGTGCAGCTCGGCCAACCGCTCGTCGGTGTACTTCGTCAGGTCGCCCGGGTCCGTGCCGCCGTTCGCCGCCTGCTCCCGTTGCTTCTGCTGCTCCCGGCGTTGCAGCTCCTGCTCCTCAGGCGAGCCGGGGGCGGCGTACGCGCACCGGACGAGGGTGCCGTCGGCGTTCTTCAGGCAGGTTGCCTCCCGGCCGTTGATCTGACCCCGGCCCTCCACCCGGTACCGGATGCTCTGCTCACTGCCGAGTGTGGCGGTCCACGTGCTGCCGCCGGTCGGCACCACCTCGAACACCTGGTCGTCGTTCCAGCAGCAGACGTCCCGGTACTCCGCCTTGATCAGGGCGACGATCGCCTGAGGCGACGACCAGGTCGGGCTGAGCCGGTGCACGGTCAGCGGGGCGAGACCGCGGCCGGCGTGCCGGGTCGGCACGGTCGACACCGCCACCACCGAACTGGCCTCGCCCTGTGGGGTGAGCGGGGTGACGTACGCGCTGCGTCCACTGCCGTCGCGGTAGCGGAGGGTGAACTCCGACTCGTTGCCCTCGTTGGCGCCGTCCTCGGAGGCGTCCCAGCCGCTGCGCTCGAACCACCAGTCGGCGAAACCGCCGACGGCGGTGGTGCCCTCCCGCTGCCGGGCGGCCAGGCTGATCGGGTAGGACGGTCCGGGCACCTTCGTCGTGTCGTCAGTGATCGTGACCTTTCCGGTTCGGCCGTCGTACCGCGCCACACCGGCCGGCCGTTCGGTCACCACCAGGATTCCGGTCTGCCGTTTCAGCGGCACCACCACGATCGGGTTGTCGCCCTCGCAGTAGACGTACGCGTCGTCGGCGGAGAACCGGGCCCAGCGCCGTTCGGCGGAGATCTTCCGGCCCAGGTTGTGGCTGAACCAGCCGCCGATCCGCGCGTCGGCGGCTGACACGTCGAACTGGCACCGCTGCTGCGCCCGGCTGTTGCCGCCGAGCGGTACCTCCTGCATCAGACCGACCTCGTAACCGGCCAACCAGCCGCGCCGCTCGACCAGGACGGAGAACCGGTCGGAGTCGGGCAGGTAGCTGACGTCGGTGATCTCGCCGGTGACGTCGCCCAGGTTGGGCGCGGCCTGTGCCTCGCCGACCAGGTACGGCGCACGTGCGGCCAGCTCCGGGACCGGATCGCTCACCACCCGCATGGTGCTCCCGTACGCCCGATCCTGGAGGTATTCGCCGTAGACCAGCCAGCACGCCCCAAGGGCCAGTCCGACGGCGGCGCCCAGCCAACCGAGGACGATGGTCCCCCTGGTCAACTCGGGCGTGGTCGTGCGCCCGCGGAGCCGGTGGGTGAGCAGTCGCACCAGGGCCGGCGCCCCGGCGAGCAGGGCCAGCAGGGCCGGCGCCACCAGCCAGGGCACGAGTTTGCGCAGCTCCCATACGAGGACGGTGGTGGCGTACGAGGCGTACCAGCCGACCGCGCCGAGGAGGATGAGCAGGAAGATCGGCGTACCCGTCCGCAGCGCCCGACGCATCGACACCCTCCTACTGATAGGACGAGCCCTGATCGTATTGAGGACGTCAAGACGCCTTGGTGCCGTCAGAGCGGCGCGACGACGATCAGCGGATGCGCATCGTCGACCGTGACGAGCCGAGTGGTTTCGCGTCCATGACTCCAGCCAGCCGTGCCCGCCTCTCGACCGGGCGAAGCGCACGACCCCGGGCTGACGCGACCGCGACGATCCGCACCATGACCGCAAAGGAAGGCCGACGCGTCACGGGGACCGGTCGGCGAGAATGCGTAGCCCCACGCGCCTGTATCCGGCAGCCACGCTCCGCCGGCAGCGCCCGCACCCGAACCCGTGCTACGAGCCGGTCACGGTGACGAACCTGCCATCGCGGCGCCAGTTCAGCGACCGGCCCTCAATCACCTGCCGAGGCAACCCTGTCATCCGACGATTCATCACGATCGAAGCACCACCATGATTCGCGGCGATCATCGATGCCCGAGGGGCTCGCAACTGCGCACGAGGTCGTTAGCCGGGAATGCTCACGAAACAGATCCAAACGTGCGATGGGCCCAATCGGCGAAGCTGGTCCAACCAACCTCCGGGTGGGCGGCATGCAGCGCGGCGATGTCGACCTGGTAGCCCGGCCCGTTCAAGAACGCCCACATCGCGTGCATGTCCGGATCGCCGATCTCGGCCAGCGGCACCCTCTCATGGCGCACTTCCCGTCCCAGCGCCGCGCCCAGTGCGGCCGCCATCTGGGCGGGGGTGGGGGCATCGCCGGCCAGCTCGATGCGTCGCCCGACATAGGGGGCGGGGTCGAGAAGCACCTGCGCGGCGAAGACCCCGTGGTCGGTGCGGGCAAGCTGCTGCAGCGGCCGATCCGCCGGCAGCGGCAGATCGAGCACCCCACTGCGAATGCGGTCCGCCCCGCCGAGCGCGTTGTCGAAAAAGTACGTCGGCCCCAAGATCGTGTAGGGGACGTCACCAGCAGCCAGCTCGGTTTCGATGCGCGCCTTGCTGTCGAAGTGGGGCACACCGCTTCCCTGATCGGCGCCGGCCACCGAGCTGAACACCAGGTGCGGCACCCGCGCTTCGCCGGCGGCTGCCAAGATCGCCCGCCCCTGGGTCACTTCGGCATCCACGCCCGCCTCGAACGGAGTCGTGAGCGCGAAGGTGGACCCCGCGCCCGCCATCGCCGTGGCCAGCGAGCTGGGATCATCCAGCGAACCCGCGACCACCTCGACGCCCCGGTCGGCCAGCCGGCGAGCCGCCGCCCGCTTCGGGTCGCGCACCAGCGCCCGCACCCGGGCCCCGCGGCCCAACAACGCCTCGACAACGGCACTGCCCTGACCGCCGGTCGCCCCGAGCACCAAGATCGGCGCATCGGCCATCGAAGTCACCTCTTCTCAGCGAGCGAGCGCGGCGACCGGTCGTCGCCGCGCTCCACCGTATCCTCCCGCCTCGGACGTCATCCCATCCTCGCGAACGTTCGCGGTGGCCGTTCCCAGCCGGCACGGTCGGCGCCGGCTTGGTAGGCGCTCGGCAGGAAGGTGAGGACCGTCGCGCGCGGGTCGGCGGCGCGGGCGTCGTCGTACGTCAGCAGCGCGAGGTGTCCACCCCGGTTTTCGACCCAGCGTGCCTGCGCGGGTCGCAGCGGTTCCCCGGTGAGACCGTCAGGCTCGGGCGCGGTGTAGGAGTTGATGGCCGGTTCGGGAACGCACCTGGGTCACCGCACTAGATGATCTCCTCGCACACCCTGCCGCTCACACCGCCGCCGCGGCCCGCATGCGGGCGTACTCGACCTCCATGTCGGGTGGGCCGAAGCCGTGGTTGGCGTAGTCGGCACGCATGTCCTCGATCGCGGCATCGAGCTCGGCCGACGGGCCGCCCTCGGCGAGCAGCACCACCAGCGGCTCCCACATCGCGCCGCCGAGATCGGATATGCCGCGTAGCGCCTCGAGGTAACGGCCCGGCCGGAGCAGGTCGAGCGCGGTGTGGGCGAGCTGGTCGGCCGCACCGACCAGCAGCGCCGCAGCGCGGTCCAACTCCTCGGTCGTCGTCACGGTCGCCGGGTACCTGCCAGGGTCCAGGCGCAGGTGGTAGTAGCTGCCCTCCGGGCATTGGCGGGTCTCGACGAACCCGATCCGGTAGGACGTAGCGTTCCTGTCCAACAGAACCGGAGGCTGGCCCCAGCGGGCGGCACGCCAGTTCAGGTACTCCCACCAGGCAACCGGCACCACACCGATGCCCACGTTGACGAAGATCGTGCCGCCGCCGACGCTGCGCATCACACTCCGTCCGACATTGACCTGTGCGACGCCGTCGGTCGTGACGACCGACCATGTCCCGCGAGTACCCTGGAAGCCCAGCGGCCGCACAACGGCGCCGATGTCCTTGTTCAGCCGGCTCGTCGTCTGCGCGGGAGTGATCATCTGGTACACCGTAACCGCTCGACGCTCCCGTTGAGACGGCACGCGCCTGCACCACTCGCGATACGCCGGCCCGGATAAATCACCTTGTTGCCCTGCTGGCCGCTGCCTACTGTGAGGCGATGATCTCGCGACTGCTGACGGTGACCTATGACGCGCACAACGCGGCCGGCCTGGCGCAGTTCTGGGCCGGCATGCTCGGCCGCCAGGTCGTCGAGGACGCCGGTGGCGCGCTCCTGCCCGGCGAGGACGGCCAACTCAGCCTCGGGTTCGTCCCGAGCCGCGCAGAGCAGGTGGGGCCGAACCGCCGCATGCACCTCCACCTGACCAGCGCCAGCCGCGACGACCAGCAGCACACGGTGGCCACTGCGCTGAGGCTCGGCGGAAGCCACCTCGACGTCGGGCAGCGCCCCGAGGAGGGGCACATCGTCCTGGCCGACCCCGAGGGCAACGAGTTCTGCGTGATCGAGCCGGGCAACGCCTTCCTCGCCGGGTGCGGCCTGCTCGGGGAACTCGCCTGCGACGGCACCCGGGAGGTCGGCCTCTTCTGGAGCAAGGCGCTGGGCTGGCCGCTGGTGTGGAACCAGGACCAGGAGACCGCGATCCAGTCACCGCACGGCGGCACGAAAGTCGCGTGGGGAGGCCCACCCGTGGCCCCGAAAGAGGCAAGGAACCAGCAGCGCTTCGACCTCGCCCCGGCCGGCGGAGACCAGCAGGCGGAAGTCGACCGGCTGGTCTCCCTCGGGGCCACCCGGCTCGAGGTCGGTGCGGACGGCACCGTCGTGCTGGCCGATCCCGACGGCAACGAGTTCTGCGTGCGAGGAAACTGACCACAGCGCGGCCTCCTCGGCGCACTGCTCCGCGAGCCCTCAGTTCCTCTCCTACGCCGGCCGGTGGCCGCTCCCCCGTACCGGGAGCGGCCACCGGCGCCGGTCACGGCCGGCGGGGACGGCGGGTGAGAGCGAAGCCAGCGACGCCGGCTACGGCGGCGAGTACGCCGCCCACCGTGCTCCAGATCCAACGCGAGCCGAGGCCGGACACCCAGTCGAGGTACCCGCTCTCGTCCTCCTCGGCCGGTTGTGCCGCCGGTTCGGCGTTGAGTATCGTGCCGGCCTGTGTGGGCGGCACCAGCGGCGCCTTGAGCTCGCCGTCGTCGCGGGAGTCTTGCCGGTCCGCGCTGACCAGCAGTTCCACGTCGATCGGGAGCCCGAGGTCGGCCTCCGGCAGCTCGGCCACCGACAGCCGGACGTAGTACGTCCCGGGCAGCGGGTCGGCTGACCAGGGTTCGGACCAGGTCCGTACCTGTCGCAGGGTGCAACCGAGCGACACGCTGCCGGCAGAGGCCGCGACGGTGGGGGCCTGCGCGCCGGCCGTGCACGACTGGCGTCGCCGTAGCCCGTCGAAGACCTCCATCGTCCAGGTCGACGCGCCGCTGCGCGACTTCGGGAACGACACGGTCGCGGTGATCTCGTGCCGTTCACCGGCCGCGGCCGGGAATGACCAGTACAGGTAGTCGCCGGTGGAGGCGGCGACCCGGACCGGCTGTCCGCCGGCGATGCTGGCGGCGGTCAGAAACGAGGTCCCCGCCCGGGTGACCGGGGTGGCGCCCGGCGAGGGTGTGGGCGCGGCCTGGACCGGGGCGGGGACGGCCAGCAGGGCCAGGCCGGCGGCGGCCAGCGCCGCTCCGCTCCGGATCGTCCGGGTAATCATCAGTTCTCCCTCCAGGTGGCCACCCACCAGCGGGTGAGAAGGCCGGTGACCAGTCCGGTGAGCAGGCCGGCCACGGTCAGCAGCACCAGCAGCATCCAGCCCCGACCGAGGTCGGGGGCGGCCGGGGCGGGCGAGGACGCGACCACGTCCACGGTCAGCTCGACCGGCATTCCGGGCGTCGCCTGGGTGCCCGGCCGGGGCGCGAAGGCGTTGCTGACGACCAGGCAGACCGTGGTGGCCGGGACGGCGGTCGTGGCGTCCTGCGTCGGTGGCACCCCGTCCGCCTGCTTCTCGCTCGCTGACCAGCGCAGGCCGGCGGAGACCACGTCGGTGCGACCGCTGCCTGCGTCCACCCCGCGGACCAGTTCCCGGCCGTCGGTGGCCGTGGCCCGCAGCAGCACTCCGTAGTCGCGGTTCACCGGGCGGTCCAACGCCATGCTGACCGAGACCCGCAGCTCCTGCCCGGGGCGGACCGGCACCCGGTACCAACGATGTTCCGAGAACGCCTCCCGGTCGCTGTAAACGCCGGAGCCGAGCAGCGGCGCATCGTCGCACGCCGATTTCCCGGCGACCACGGCCGGGGCCGCCGTGTAGGTGTCCTTCGCCCGGTCGACCAGCTGCTTGATCCGGCTGGTCAGCTCGTCGGCGCTCTGTGCGGCGGTGTACGTGCCGCCGGTGGCGCCGGCGATGCAGAGCAGCTGCCGACGCACCTTCTCGTCCGGGGCCAGCCCGAGCGTGTCGACCACCAACTTCGTGCCCTGAGCGGCTAGCTCCCGGGCAACCTCGCAGGGGTCCGGCGGGGCGCAGGTGTCCTCGCCGTCGGTGATCAGCACGATCCGCCGGGCGGTCGTGCCGGTGCCGAGGTCCTGGGCGGCCGAGCGCAGAGCCAACCCGACCGGGGTGAACCCGGTCGGCCGCAGGGTCGCCACCGCGGCCTTGGCCTGCGCCCGATCGACCGGGCCGACCGGCACGATCTGCTGGGTGTCCAGGCAGCCCAGCTTCTTGTCCTTGCCCCGGTAGGTCGCGCCGAGCACTCGGATACCGAGCTGGGTCTCCTCGGGCAGCGCATCGACCACCTCGTTGAAGGCCTGCTGGGCGACGGAGATCCGGCTACGGCCGTCGATGTCCTTGGCCCGCATCGAGCCGCTGACGTCGAGCACCAGCTCGACCTTCGGCGGTTCGACCGGTGTCTCCTCGTCCGCGAGGGCTGGCGCCGGACCGGTCATCACGGTCGCCGCCAGCAGTCCGATGAGGACGGCCGCCGATCGTCTCTTGTTGATCACCGGCGGAGTGTAGGCCATATCCACTGTGGATGGTCACGAAGGCCGACGCCGGGGGAAGCGCCCACCGGGCCCGTCGCGGCGATCCCGGCCAACCCCCGCTGCACCGGCCGGCAGGTCTGGAACCGGCAGCACACCGACCACGACGACATCGAACCCGACGCAGCACCACCCGTCACCGCGAGATCCAACGCTGGACCACTGCCCCCACAGTGGGTCATCTCCCGCCAGGTCGTCCACCCGCCCGTACCGCACGAGGTCGCTGAGACCTTGCGGACTTCAGTGCGAGGGATCGACCCGGAAGCTCCCGCACGTCACGAGCGGAGCCTCGTCGGGGTCTCCTGCCGGGCGGCCTGGTCCGAGACGTTCCGCCGTCGGCGGAGCAGGACGGCTAGCGCGGCGGCGGCGACGAGCAGCAGTATCGCCTCGTCCGGCACGGACCCGAGGGTGCTGGTCACCCACTCCTGTGCCGCGCCCTCGACGTCGGTCAGGCCCAGGCCGCCGGCCAGGCCGGCGGTGCCGTCGAAGGCCAGGAACAACGCGCCGAGCGCGATGAACAGCAGCCCGGAGACGAGGGAGGTGCTGTGTACCTGGAACCTGCCCACCGTCAGGCCCCAGCCCCGTAGCCACCGCCGCTGCCCGATGCGCCACCGGTCCCAGACCAAGGCGAGCAGCAGCAACGGCGCGGTCATGCCGAGGGCGTAGACGGCGAGCAGCGCCCCACCGGAAGCGGGCTGACCGGATGTGGCGGCGACCGTGAGGATCGCGCCGAGGATCGGCCCGGAGCAGAAACCGGCGAGCCCGGAGACCCCGCCGAGGGCGAACACCGAAGCCGGGGAGTCTCCGGTCAGCCGGCCCAGCCAGCGCTGCGCGGGGCCGAAGGCGAAACCGCGTCCGGCCAGCTGTACGACACCCAACGCGATGATCGTCCAGCCGGCGACCAGGATCAGGGTGTCGCGGTGGCGGAAGAACACGCCCGCGATGGCGGAGGAACCGACGCCGAGGGGCACCAGGACAGCGGCGAGCCCGAGGTAGAACACGCCGGTGCGCGCCACGAGGCGGCCGGGGCTGCCGAACGCGTACGCGAAGAACGACGGCAACAGCATCGCGCTGCACGGGCTCAGCAAGGCGAGCGTCCCGCCGAGCAGCGCGGCCAGGTAGCCGACGTCGGTCATCGCGCCAGCTCCAGCTCCTTGTCGATGGCCTGCTTGAACGCCTCGAACGGCTGGGCGCCGATGATTGGGGTGCCGCCGACGATGAACGCGGGCGTGCCGGTGATGCCCATCGACGTGGCCTCCTGCTCGTCGCGGTCGATTGCGGCTGTGGTGACCGCGGAGGCACGGTCGGCGTCGAAGCGCGCCAGGTCCAGCCCGAGCTCGCGGGCGGCGGCGCGCAGCGCCTCGTCGTCCAGGGCCCCGCTGTTGACCCGCCGTTCCTCGGCGTACAGCGCGTGGTGGTACTCCCAGAACTTGCCTTGGGCGCCGGCGGCGCGGGCGGCGGCTGCGGCGTCCCGGGACTGACGTATTCGCGGATCAGCCGGGGTTCGACCTGCCGGGCGTGCCGTCGGCAGAACGGGCACTGGAAGTCGGAGTATTCCAGCATCACGACGGGCGCGTCCGGCTCACCCAGTGCCACCGGGTCTCCCGGTGTCCGTCGAGCCAGCCCGGCGAATGGGTTCGCCCGGTCTTCCCCGGGGCCTGCCGCCTGTCCGCCGGGCGCGGCCGGGTTTACGTCGGAGGACGGCCGGCCGAGCACGATCAGCACGGCGACCACGGCGATGACCAGCACCGGACCGAGCCATCCGGCGGTGCGCCGGATGGCGTGCGGCCCACTTGCGCGGCGTGCGGGCCGACGCGGAGCGGAACGGGCGGAGGGCTTCATGGCGGCTCCCTGGACACTTCTACTATGCGTCTTAGTACTATCCACCCTAGTACTATGATGGTTCGTACGAAGGTGAGGAGGAGCACCATGCGGAGCTGGACGCCGCGCCGGCTGGCCGCCGCGGTGGTCGGTGGCGTCGTCACCGCGGTGGTGATCGCCGTGCCGACCGACCTGCTCGACACGCCCCTGTTCGGCCGCAGCGTTCCGGTGCCCTGGTGGGCCTGGCCGGTCCTGGTCGTCACGGCGACGCTCTCGGGCCTGCTGCTGGCCACCTACGTCCGGCCTGCGGGCGCCACGCGGTCCCCCAGGGCGGAGCAACGGGTGGGCGCGGTGGGCGGTGTGCTGTCACTGCTGGCGGTGGGCTGCCCGGTCTGCAACAAGCTGGTACTGCTCGCGCTCGGCACCAGCGGCGCGATGACCTGGTTCGCGCCGGCCCAACCGCTACTGGCCGCCGCCTCGATCGGCCTGCTCGGCTGGGCGCTGCGGCGGCGGCTGCTCGGTGAACGGCAGTGCCCGGTGCCCGCGTCGGGCGGAAGGGTCGAGCGGTGACCAGGCCCGGGCGCCGTGACCGCGGTGCGGAACGCTCCCTCGGCCCCTTGGAGTCCGAGGTGATGAACCGGCTCTGGGCAGCGGATGCTCCGCTCACGGTCCGGCAGATGGTCGACTCGCTCGCCGACAAGGGCCTGGCCTACACGACGGTGATGACGGTCCTGGACAATCTTCACCGCAAGGGTTGGGCGGAGCGGGACCTCGTCGGCCGCGCCTACCGCTACCGGCCCCGCATCGGCCGAGAGGAACACATCAGCCAGGTGATGGCCGACGCGCTCTCCTCCGCCAGCGACCAGCACGCCGCCCTCGCCCGGTTCGTCGACACCATGAGCCCCGAGGAGGCGGCCCTGCTGCGCGCCATCCTGCACGACCGGCAGGAGTCGACATGATCAGTCTCCTCCTGCTCGTCTGGGCAGTTGCCGTCGCCGTGGCTGCGCCACGTGCCATCGCCGCCCGGTCCTGGAGTCGGGCCGCCCCACGGGTCGCAGTCGGCCTGTGGCTCGGCGCCCTGGCGTCGGCAACCGGAGCCGTGCTGAGCGCCGGTCTGCTCGTCGCCGTGCCGCCAGCCGCGCTCGCCGCCGGCCTCGACGGCGTCGTCGAGGCCTGCGCCCGCGCGCTGGCCCGTCTCGGCGCTCCCAACGAGACGCTCGCCGCGCTCGCCCTGGCCGCCACCGCCGTACTCGCCGCCCGCCTCGCGATCAGCGCGGTTGCCACCCTCCACGCGGCACGACGGTGGCGCCGGCACCACCTCGCGGCGCTGCCCCCCGTGGCCCGACCAGGACCGGCCGGCGGTTGCACCGTGGTGGAGCACGCCACGCCGATGGTCTACTGCCTGCCCGGCAGACCCGGACACGTTGTCGTCACCCGTGGCGCGCTCGACGTGTTGACCCCGCGGCAACTCGAGGCGGTGCTGCGGCACGAACGCGCCCATCTACGCGGTCGTCACCACCTGCTCGTGGCCGTCGCGGCGGCCTTTCACCGGGCCCTGCCCGGGCTGCCCCTGGCCCGCACCGCCGAGGACGAGATCCGCCGCCTCGTCGAGCACCTCGCCGACGACCGGGCCGGCGCGCAGCACGGCCGTCACACCGTGGCCGCCGCCATCGTCCGACTCGCCGACACCACCCCCGGTCACGCCCTCGGCGCTGGCGGCACCGCCGTGGACCGGGTGCGCCGACTACTCACCCCCGCCCCGCCCAGGTCGACCGCACGGGGTCTGCTCGGTGCCTCCGCCGTCGCCCTGCTCCTGATGTTCCCCCTGGTCACGGCCGCGACCGCTGCGGGGATCGCCGTGCACGAGACCACCTGCTCACACTCACAGACCTCCGCCCGCGGCTGAGCCTGGGGAAAGACCAACTCACACCTCACCTGCCGGCCGATGCTGGAAGCCGGAAGACGCCGCCAAACCGAAAGTAGGCCGAAACGTGGACAGTGCCGACTGGGATGCCCGCTACGCCGACGCCCCCGAGCTTGTCTGGACCGCCGAGCCGAACCGGTTCGTCGTCGAGGAGACCGCCGACCTGCCGCCGGGCCAGGCGCTCGACCTGGCCGCGGGCGAAGGTCGCAACGCGGTCTGGCTGGCCGAACGCGGATGGAGGGTCACCGCCGTCGACTTCTCCGCCGTGGCCGTGCGACGCGGCCAGGACCTTGCCCGCGAACGGGGCGTCGACATCGACTGGCAGGTCGCCGACGTCACCACCTACCGGCCCGAAGCCGACGCCTACGATCTGGTGCTCATCGCCTACCTGCACCTGCCCCGCCCCGACCTGGCCACCGTCCTGCGGCACGCCGCCACCGCCGTACGCCACGGCGGGTCGTTCGTCCTCGTCGCCCACGACCTGGCCAACCTCACCGCCGGCACCGGCGGCCCGCAGGATCCGGCGGTGTTGCCGACGCCAGAGATGGTGGTCGCCGAACTGCCCGGCATGCAGATCAGCCGGGCCGAGACGGCCCGGCGTCCGGTCCGGGTGCGGGATGAGACGGTCGACGCCCTGGACACCGTGGTGGCCGCGACCCGCCCGTGACCGCTGCCTACAGGCAGTTCACCCCGGCAGCGCCCTTTCCGGATTCATCAGCTCGCACGGATCGAACAACTGCTCCAGGCCCCGCATCAGATCTGGTGCCGCTGATACGGCTCGTGTTCGGGGAGGATCTGACACAGTTCACCGCACCCATGCTCACCATAGGTGCTCATGCCGTAATCCCGTAGCAGCCAGCGGGAACTGCGGAAATTCGCCGGCGGTCGGAGTGGGCATTGCCAACCAGAACATCAGATCGATGGTGCCGCTGGGCCGGTTCCTGGCGATCGACTGGAATGCAAATGGGGTTTGGGCGGCCGTGCCTGCCCTTGAGTTCAAGTGATGGGCTTCGCTCCCTGGCCGCTCCGCCATCAGCGTCTGCCAGCGGTGACCGCACCTACATGGATGGCAACTACGGGGATCAACCTTTGCGGGGCTGGCTCACGCCGAGGATGTTGCCTTCGCTGTCCTTGAACCAGGCGCCGCGCATCGTCGGAAACTCTGCGACGCCGTTGACTGTCTTGAGGCCAGGGAGATCGTACTCCTCGAACGTCACGCCGCGCCTCCGGAGGTCCGCCATCTCGGCGTCGAGGTCGGCGACCAGCCAGGCTGCCAACGTGTGGGGCGCCTGCCCGGCGTTCGATGTGGGATAGATGAAGAAACGCGTTCCGCCGGACTCGAAATGGACGGCGTCCTCGGCTTCCTGCGACATGGTCAGGCCCAGGGTGTCGCGATAGAAACGCTTGGCCCGCTCCATGTCGTTCGCGGGAATGGCCGCCTGCACCGATGCGTCTGTCAACATGATGGCTCACCTCCTACGCCAGCGTAGTCATCACCAGGCCGACAGACTTCCACTTTGTCCCACTTCGCCGTCATCGTGACCGCGCTGGGGCTCGCCGCGTGCCAGGTACGCCCGCCAGGTACCGGTGATCTACCTCCTGACCCGGCCGTCCGGCGAGAGGGCGTGCGATGGTGCCAGATCTACCCGGGCCTACCGCTCTCGGCTGGGTTGATAGCCGAGATGTCGGCTGTCAGTCTTGCCTCTAGGCGACGTGCAAGCGGGCGACCCGCGTACCGCTGGAGTGCCGCAGCCCGAGTCGGTTCCGGTCAGCACCGTGGACGACGCTCAAGCCGCGGCCGAGCGGCTCGGCTACCCGGTGGGGGGGTCAAGGCGCACGCCGGCTTGCCGGCAGTATCGGCGTCGTCCGCGTCGGCCTGACGCCAGGAGATCCAGCGCTGGAACGAAGCTTCTGGCCGGCCTGGTCTCCTGCGGCGTCTGCGACCGCCTCTTGGACCCCACTGGGTCCACGGCCGTCCCGGTTATCGCTGCTGCCACGGCTACACGAGCAGCCGCGTCAACACCTCTCCACGGCCGAAGATCCTCTACCTCCGGCAAGACGGCCTGCTGGACCGGGCCCAGCAGGCCGGGTGCTCCACCGACACCACCCCCGTTGCGCCGCCCCGACCCGGGACGCTCGGCCCAGGGCGGCGGCCTCCGCCCGGTCGTCACAGGTCGACGCCGGCTCGTGCCAGCTCGGTGAAACCGGCAGGTGGAAGCAGGCACGACCAGCGACGCCAGGATCCGACGAGCGCCCCGCCCCTTGAGGCCAGGCCGGTCCGCGATGCGGGGCGCCCGCTGTCCACCGCCGGCTCAGGTGCGGGCGCTGATCGGGAACACCCGGCAGAGCCAGCCACTGATCGGCTCGTCCGGGCGCGTAGAGGGTGGGCGATCGCGATCGACATGGCGTGCCCGGGCTCGGTGGGAGGCAGGTCATCGCCATCGTCGGCGAATTCGGCGACCTACGCTCCGCCGCGGCCGAACCCGGATCCCACCACGGCCACGGGCATCACCGGAGAACCGAGCAGCACCGGCGTGTCAGCGGACGTCGCCACTGACGTTCTGCCGACCCGGACGCCGGTAGCGGAGCCAGGCGTCCTCATCGAACGCCGGGACCGGACCGGCTTTGGGGATTTCCTTCATGTTGTCCATCCGGCGCGTCACCTCGAATCGCAGGCGTTCCTGGTAGTCGCGCCCGAAGCCAGTGAGCTCTTCGATCCTCCGCTGTAGAGCGTCGCGCTCGTTCTCCAACGAGAGGATGGCATCGTGGTAGCGCTGGAGGGCCGCCTCCTCCGCCTTTCCGGCGGTCGCCTGGGCCTCCTCCACCAGCGACTGCGCCTCGCCCAGGGCGCTGCCGATCAGCCGGTCCGCCTCGCGTCTAGCGTCCTCGATGTGGCCATCCGCGGTCTGCTGCGCCATTTCCAGCACGCGGGCCACCTGGCCGTCCTGCGCGCCCCCTTCGGCGCGCGCTCCGGCCTGTGCGCGGGCGCGCTCGAGGTCGGCGTGGAGCAGGTCGCGGACCCGTTCGGTGTCCGCCTTTTCACTGATCACCCGCTGGAGCCTCGACCGCAGTTCTGACAGCTCGGCGTAGCCGGCTGCGCCGAGCCCATCGGCCTCGTGGCTCGGCGGGCCCTGCACGACCCTCCGACGCAGTGATTCGTTTTCCTCGATCAGCCGGATGATTTCACGTTCGATTCCGTCGAGGAAGGCGTCGACTTCCTCCTCGTCATAGCCCCTCTTGCCGATCGGGGGCTTCTTGAACGCGACGTTGTGGATATCGGCCGGAGTTAGTGGCATCTTGGCTCCCTGGAGTTTGCCCGCGGTCACGGCGTCGCGCCGGACAGACTACCCCGGCCGGCGCAGACGGATGGCGGCGCATAGACAATGTCGTCGTCGTTACGAGTGACGCTCGCACAGAGCTACATCGGAGCGGACGACCCACGCCCCTGCCCGCCGCCGTCAGCTGGCGGACCGGCCGGAACAACCACCCGTGGTCGTGACGGTGCCTCAGATCTCGGGCCTGACCTGGGCCGGCAGCTCGACGACACCGCGGTCGTTGTCCCTGCTGCCGCCACCACCCACGTCGTTCATCAGGCTCGACAGATGCTCTTGGAGGCGCTGGCGGTAGTCCTGTGCAAAATGATTGAGAGTGATGATGTGCCGCTGTGCCTCCGCCAGCTTGACGTCGAGGCCCTCAATGGCCTCCTTGTGGCGGCCAACGGCCTGCATCTCCGTCTCCCGTGCCTCGGCCTGCGCTTCCTGAACCATTCGCTCGATTGTCGCTCGGGTCTCCGCCAGCAGTTCATCGGCTTCCGCACGCGCCTTGCTCAAATAATCGTCGGCGGTGCGTTGCGCCATCATGAGCACCGGCAGGCTTCTGCCCTCGTCATCAGGTGCATCCTCCCTGGCCTGAGCGCGCGCCGACTCCAACTGTCGCTGCGCGTCCTGCGCGGCCTGCTCGGCGATCACCCGCTCTCGTTGCAGCCGGTCCAACTGCGCGTGCAGCTGCTGCAACTCCAGGCCCAGCCGGCCGTGGCCGCCGGCGCCGGTCTCCACCTGCACCCGCAGGGCACTGTTGTCGTCCGCAAGCCGTTGGATCTCACGTTCGACCTCGTCGAGGAAGGCATCCACCTCTTCCTCGTCGTATCCCCGCTTGCCGAGCGAGGGCTTCTTGAAGGCCACGTTGTGAATGTCGGCCGGCGTCAGAGGCATCGGAACTCCTTGGATCGGTCGCTGAGCGACATCGCCGTCGAGTCAGGGACCGGCTACCGTGCGGCGGATGTAGCAGCCCGTCACCGCCGGATGCGCAACGAACGCGAGAGCCTACGCGCATCCTATAGCAGCGGTGGTCGGCCTCCGTGTCTCCAACCGCGGGTCGACGGCGGCGTCCGAGCCATTGTCGGTGTCGGCGTCCAGCCCTGCCTCCTTCAGGGACAGCGGCGGGCGTTGAGCCGGGCGGCCTGGCGCGTCGGGTGGTCACGCTCGGCGGTGTTGGGGGCGTTTTGGGCCGTCTTGGCCTACAGGCGTGCCGCCGTGGCCAGGTCGCCGTCGCGCTCGTGACCGTGTCCTGGTCGAGCAGCCGGGCCGACCGTAGCCACCGTCCTGTCCGATTTCGACGCCGCTGAGATCGCCGCGCCGGCGCCCGCACCGATCTACCAAGCGGTGCCGATGATCAGATGGTGGATGCCGTGCCACGACGTGTTCAGGTCCAGGTCCAGGTCAGGCTCGGGCATCTCGCCCCCATCACGTCGAGGTCGCCGAACAGCAGCGCGTCGACCATCGTCGGGTCGGCGCGTGGTCAGCTCCTCAACGGACAACCGGCGCCCGATCAATGCCGTGCCCACGCAGCGGCCCTCCTCGATCGCCGGCACGGTCACGCGGTCGGCGGCCTCCGCCAGGCGGCACCGTACCGCGAACTCGATCTGGCTTTGAAGATCAGTAGGCCGTTAGGAGCGGCAGATCCGGATGTCCGATCGCGGTGTATTCAGCCGGCACTGGCCTGCGAGCGGTAGGTCACGTGTGGGGATGGCTGGTGATGCCGTCCAGGATGGTGATCAGGTTGTGGTGGAAGGTTTCCTCGGCGTTGAGGTGGGCGCCGTCGATGACGAGCCGGGCGACGGTGGGGTAGCGGCCTGTTTCGAGCATGCGTGTCAGGTAGGGCCCGAGGGCGGCCTGCCAAGCGGACATGTCGGTGCCGGTTGAACGGGCGGTGCGTCGCTCGGTGATCTCCCTGCGGAGCGCTCCGACGATGAACGCGTTGAGGGCGCCCACGGCCCGCTGGAGATCGTCGATACCGCGCACGCCAGGAGCCTGGCTGAGCGCCGCCGCGGTCGATTCGCCCACGGCGAGCGCGTGAGGTCCTAAGTGTGGCCTTGCGCCGAGCAGGTCGACGAACCACTCATGATCAAGAGCGGCATCGCGGGTCCGGTGAACGATGGCCAGTACCGTGGCGCGCCACTCGGAGTGCTGGCCAGCCTCGGCGATCCGGGCATACACGGCGTCGACCATCAGGTCGAGAAGTTCGGATCTGTTGATCACGTAGTCGTAGAGCCGCATCGGACCGACACCGAGCTCTTTGGCGATCTTGCGTACCGACAGCCCCTCGAGGCCGTGTGCGTCGGCGATCCGGATAGCCGTGGCGGCGATCTTCGCGCGGCTCAGCGGCACCGGCGCCGCCCGCGGCTGAGGCTCGGGCCGCTCCCAGACGGGCAGCGGCGCGCTACCGTACGGCGTATCCATAAGATACAGCGTACGGTAACGGAGATGATGATGCGAATTGCGATCGCCGGTGGCGGCCTCGGCGGCCTGGCGCTGGCCCGAATCCTGCACCGGCACGGCATCGACGCGGTGGTGTACGAACGCGAGGCAAGCCGATCCGCGCGATCACAGGGCGGATCACTCGACCTGCACCCGGAGTCCGGGCAACGGGCCCTGGCCGCGGCGGGCCTCGCCGGCCGATTCCGGTCCGAGGCACGGCCGGAGGGCGAGGAACATCGCATCCTCGACCCGGCCGGACGCACCCTCGTGCACCACAAGCCACAACCCGGCTCGTTCTCCGGACGCCCCGAGATCGACCGCAGCGCACTGCGTGATCTTCTGCTCGACTCGCTCCCCGGCGACGCGGTGGCCTGGCAGCACCGGCTCGTCGCGGCGACGCCACGACCCGACGGAGGCTTCGGGCTGACGTTCGATGGCGGTCACAGTGCCGACTGCGACGTCCTCATCGGCGCGGACGGCGCACGCTCGGTCGTCCGGTCGCTGCTGACCGACGCCACACTGTCCTCCGTGGCCACTCTGGTCGAGCTCAGCATCAGCGACGTCGACCGGCGCCACCCGGCTCTCGCCGAGCTGGTCGGCCCCGGAAACCTCTGGTGCATCGGCGTGAACCAGATCCTGGCAGCACAACGCCTCGGCGACGACAGCATCCGAGTCGGCATCTCCCTGCCCGCGGACGATCGCCACCTGGACACCTACCGCAGCAAGCGCGCTCTGCTGGACATGTTCGATGGCTGGGACCCCAGCCTCACCGCACTCATCGAAGCCGGCGACAGCCCACCGACCCCACGCAGGATCGAGGCGATGCCCACCGGTACACGTTGGGCCCACCAACCGGGCATCACGCTCATCGGTGACGCCGCCCACCTCATGCCGCCGGTCGGCGAGGGCGCCAACCAAGCCATGCTCGACGCCGCCGAACTCGCCGCCGAACTCGCCACCACCCCCGCCGACCCCGACTCGGCGATCCAGACGTACGAGGAGTCGATGTTCACCAGAACCCGCCCGATCGCCGAAATGTCCGCACGAGTCCAAGCAATGATGCTGTCCCCCACCGCGGCCGACGACATCGTCCGCTTCTTCACGCCACGGCCCACCGAGCCGGCACCCGCAGATTGACACGCGCAACGCAGCCGGCCTCGCCCTAACAGACGCTCCTGCCCTGGAAGATCGGACGTCCGCTCACCGGCACGTCCGGATTTGTGCACCCGGGCATTCACCATCGTCGCCAGTATCGGGCCGGCCCTGAACTCCGTTCGCGCCGGGTCGTGCGCGACCGCGCGTGGACCGCTGCGTGATGCAGTCCGGGGCACGGCCACCGTGCCTCTCGCCCTGGCTCAGGCCCACGGCGGCGGCTCATAGCAGGACGACCGAGAAGTCCCTGCGAGTTCTGCGGTTCAGCCGAACGCCGATCTTGACGCGGCGAGCGATCTCCCCGCGGCTGATGCCCAGCCCCTTTGGCGATGAGCCGTTCGGGGCGAAGGGGCACGGGGTCGTCAGTGGTGGCCGAAACCTGGACGGGCCAGGGGCTCTCGGGAGAGGTCGGGGCGAGCAGTTCCCAGCATGAGTCCCACGTCAGGGCGAACCGGTTGCGCCGGGCGATCAGCGGGTCGAGAAGGACGCGGGCAACGAGGGCGGAGAAGATGCCGGGGTAGCCCCGAAGAAAGATCGGATCCAGGTACCGGACCGGGACGCGATCGTGAACGGTGAATTTGCTGGTGCGGTCGCAGGAAACGCAGGCGACCAGAAGCCAGATGTCGAGGAGTTTGCCGTTGGCATTGACGCGGACCCTCCCGTCGCCGGTGCTGGCAAAGCCGGAATGGCAGTGGACGCAGCGGAACCCGAGCAGGGGGAGGCACGTGCGCCGAACGGTCCAGGACAAAACGATATGAGGACGCGTAGACATGATCTCTCTAAGAGCCGACGGAGGGCATGGGAAAGAGCCGACGGCGACGTCGGCGACCGATGCGCAGGGATGGTGTCAGGTCTAAAGAGCAGGCGGCGTCACGCGGGGTAAGGTCCTCTCGTGAATGGGTCGGAGAAGAAGATCCAGTTACAAGGTAGGGCGGGACGGGCTGGCGAGGCCACCCATTTTGTCCTGGTGCGGCGCACCGAGGGCGGGGTCGGCGAGCGCAGCGTCGACCACGCGCCGATCGCTCCCGCGGCCCCTTTCTGCCGTATTCCGTCCGCTCCCGGTGGGACTTGTTCCTCCCGCTGGCCTTCGCCCTGTCCTTCGGCAGCCTCGCGAGGACGACGCCTACCTGCCGCGACGGACTGGTGAACAGAGAGGATAGGAACAGCCGCCTCGAAAGCCATGAGCCCGGACATCTGTCGTCGTCACGGCGGCGCTGGCATCGTCGGCAGATCCGGACGACGGTTCAGCCGACAATTCGCCCGATCCGCCCCGTACGACGCGCGAACGGTGCCACGATGCCGGCAGGGCGTGCCGGCGGTGGCCGCCCCCAGTCGAGAGGGGTCGACGTGAGCACCGTCCCGCCGGGCACGCCCTGCTGGGCCGACCTGGCCACCCCGGATCTCGCCGACGCGCGGCGCTTCTCCCCGGAGCTGTTCGGCTGGACCGGGCCGATCACGCCGGATCCCGAGGCGTCTTCCTCCTCGGTGGCAGGGCGGTGGCCGGGGCCGGCCTGCCGGCCGTCCCGGACCAGGTGCCGATCACGTCGACGCACGTCGCGACCGACGACGCAGACCGAGTGGCCGGCCGGGTCGAGCGGGCCGGAGGACAGATGGTCGTGCCCCCGTTCGAGGTCTTCGACCGGGGGCGGATGGCGGTCTTCGCCGACCCGGCCGGCGCGGCGGTCTTCTACGACCTGGTCTCCGGCTGGCACCCGGACGACCAGCCGATGGGAACGATCACCTACACCGGCTGACGGCTCGGCGCGCAGATCGTGGCGGGGATGATGCCGCCGCTCGGCGACGACCTCTCGGAAGACTCGTCCGCCTACTGGTCGGCGTACTTCTCCATGGTCGACACGGACACGCCGGCCGCCCGCGCCGGCGAGCTGGGTGGCCCCATCCTGGTCCCCCCTCGGGACATCCTGGCCGGCCGCTACGCCGGCCTCCGCGACCCGCAGGGCGCCCTCTTCAACGTCATCGCCCTCGCCCGCACCGGTGCCGGCTGACTGCCGTCGGCTGTCGGGCCCGCCCGCCGCCATCCCGCCGATAGTTGCCCGAGCAGAGGAAGCGAAGCCGAAGTCATGACAGATATTCCACCGGGGGCACCCGCCTGGGTCGACCTGGTCACCACCGACCTCTCCGGCGCGGCGCGCTTCTACGCGCCCTTGTTCGGCTGGGCCGTCGCCGAGGCGGACCGGCAACCCGCGGCTGACGGTCACCTCGTCTTCCACCAGCAGGGCAAACCGGTGGCCGGTGCCGGGCTGGGGGCCGGCCCGCAACGGCCGCCTGCCTGGATGCCCTACCTGGCGACCGACGACGCCGAGGGGGCCTGCCAGCGGGTGACGGCCGCCGGCGGCCGGATCCTGGCCGAGCCCTTCGACGTCCCCGGCTCCCGGCGGACGGCGCTCTTCGCCGACCCGGCCGGGGCGCCGTTCGGGGTGTGGCAGTCGCTCGGCATGCCGGGGGCCGAGGTGTTCGACGTACCCGGCTCGCTGACCTGGCCCGAGCTGACCACGCGGGAGTCGGACCGGGCGAAGGAGTTCTACGGATCGGTGTTCGGCTGGACGGCGGACGACCAACCGATGGGCCCGATCACCTACACCACCTGGCAGCTGGACGGTCGTCCCGTCGCCGGGATGATGCCCATGATCGGCGACGACTGGGGTGACCTTCCGTCCCACTGGATGCTCTACTTCGCGGTCACCGACACCGACAGGGTCGTCGCCGAGGCGCTACGGACGGGCGCGACGCTCGCCGTCCAGCCGACGGACCTGACGCGCGGCCGGTTCGCGGTGCTCACCGATCCACAGGGGGCGCTCTTCTCGATCATCGGAACTACACCACGCGCCGGTGCTGGCGTTGCGTGACCTGGACGATCAGGCGCGGGTGTCGGCGGCGAGCAGGCTCGGCTACACCGGCCGGGTTGACGCCGTCGCCCCACTCGTCACTCTCGCCGCCGATCGGGCACCGCGGACACGGTCCATGGCCGCGTATGCACGTGGGCGACTCGGCAGCAACGAAGCGGCCCCGGATCGGCATCGTCAAGCTTTGCGCAGGCAGGCACTCGCCTCGCCACCACTTGGTACTCCAACGTCACTTGATCTTTCGGCTCAGTTAACGGCCGAGTCTGCGCCGGTAGTGGGATCGTCGGGCTCGGGCTTGACATGTTGGTGGCCAGGTCGACCAGTGCAGGCTCGGCTTCCGAGTCGGTCGCTCTAGCCTCCTGGGCCTGCCGTGATTGTGCTTGTCCCCTACCAGGTCGCGGTGCACGGCCGCGTGGCTGAGGAAGAAGGAGGTGGTGCGGTGCCGACCAACCGGCTGGAGGCGTTCAGTGATGGCGTCCTGGCCATCATCATCACGATCATGGTGCTGGAGCTCAAAGTCCCGGCAGGTCACGACCTCTCTGACCTTGCCCGCACGACCGGCGTCGGGCTGCTGACGTATCTCCTCACCTTCGTCTATGTCGGCATTTACTGGAACAACCACCACCATATGTTCCATCTGGTACGGCAGGTCAGTGGCGGAGTACTGTGGGCGAACCTGGCGCTACTGTTCTGCCTGTCGCTGTTCCCGTTAACGACGGCCTGGGTCGACGACTCAAGGTTCGAGCCGATCCCAGTCGTCATCTACGGTCTGAACCTGCTCAGCGCGGCCATCGCTTATTCCGTGCTCCAGACGGTGATCATTCGGCAGCAGGGACCGGCGTCGGTGCTGAGGCGGGCCATCGGCACTGACGTCAAGGGCAAGGCCTCGCCCGTGTTCTACGTCGCGGGGATCCTCAGCGCTCTGCTGATCGACAGGAGCGGACATGTCGGAGTTGGGCTAGCCCTGGCGTGTTTCGTCGTCGTGGCGATCATGTGGGTCGTACCCGACCGCCGCATCGACCGGGTGGTCCGCCAGCAGGAGACCCCCGACTAGACAAGAAGATCATCAACCAAGCGCTGTTTCCGTGGTCAATCGCCGTGAACGGCGCATACCCGTACGATTCTGAACAGTGTCACCGGTGTTTCCTGTATTCATCTGGCGGCATCGAGACTCACCGCGGTGGCGATGCTGCAGGGTCCAACCACGACGATGGTTCGGTCCGTGTGCCGCATCGAGCAAAACCGTTCGGTCCTACCGAAGAGTCCTGGTCAGGGGCTACGCCCATTCGCAGCCTTTGATAGGTCAGGTGGAACCGTGCCCGTTCCGGGGAGGGTGAGAACTGCTGGTCGAAACCAAGTCCATGACCGACCGGACCTGTGCCGAGCCGGGCGACACCCGCTGACGATCGTGGTCGCTGCGACGCCGAACCTCGTCCGCCGGCCGCTACCGTTGCGGCACGAGTCAGGGAGGTCCATCAGTGCTCACGGTCGTCAGAACCGCGGACACACCGGCAGCCGAGCGGCGCGAACGGTGGCGGTCCATCGTCTGCGACACCCTCGGCCCGCTGGACATGCGGATCGACCCGGATGTGCCGTTGCACGGTGAAATCACGACCGGCCAGCTGGGCGACGTGGGCGTGGCGAATGTCCGTACCAGCACGCCCCATGGTGTCCACCGAACGCCCGGCCTGATTCGCAAGGGTGACGCGGACCTCTACCGTGTGGTACTGCCGATCAGCGGCCACCCGCGCCTGACCCAGGACGGCCGGGAGACGGTCCTCGCCCCCGATACGTTCGGCGTCTACGACTTCAGCCGCCCGTACGATCTGGTCTACACCGACGCGGTGGAGCTGGCGGTGTTCGGGTTTCCGCGCGGGCTGCTCCCGGTCCGGCCTGGCATGGTTGCCGGGCTCACCGCGATAGCGGTGCCCGCAACCGGGGTCGGCGGACTGCTCGCCCCGATGCTGGGTCGCGTCGCCCGGGAAATCGGCCAGTACGATCCGGCCACCGCGGCACGGCTGGCACCGATCCTGCTAGACCTGCTGGGCACCGCGCTCGCCGAGTACACCGGGTACCCCGACCCGGTCGAGTCGTCACAGCAGGCACTGCTGTTCCGGGTGAAGGCCTTCATCGAGCAGCACCTGGGGAACAGCGACCTCACGCCCGCGGTGATCGCCGCAGCACACCACGTCTCGCTGCGCCAACTGCACCGGTTGTTCGCTCCGGAGCAGACCTCGGTCGGTGCCTGGATCCGCCAGCGGCGCCTCGACCGTTGCCGCAAGGACCTCGCCGATCCGGCACAGAGCGGCGTGGCGGTCGGCGCCGTCGCGGCCCGGTGGGGTCTATCCGACGCTGCGCACTTCAGCCGGCTGTTCCGGGCCGCCTTCGGTGTGCCACCCAGCGACTACCGGCGCATGTCGCTCAATCCTGTCGCCGCCAGTCAAACTCTCGGCGCGGTGCGCGCTGCCGCACCGGCAACCGGCAGGTGCGCTCCTCGCGCCGCCGCGCGGCCGAACAGCGGTTCGGTGGACGCGTCGACTGAGGAAGGTGCCCGTCGACCACTACCGGACCGTCGGCCTGCGGGTGGTTCGCGTCCATGCGGGCATCGGAGCCAGCAGGTAGTCGGCCCGGAGCCGGCGGCAGGACGCCACACACAGGCGGTCGAAGGCGTTCGTGCCGCCGGATCATCCGTACACGTGGGTGACGCTCCGCCGCCCCGGGCCAAGCCGGCCGGCTCCGAACGTGGTGACGCATTCGCTGCGCCGGCGACGTCGTTCAGGCCGATGCCGCAGCCGCGTCCTGCTCGTTGACCGGTGCGTAGGTCAGCACCACGACGCCGGACTGGAAGGTGGTGGTATCCAGCAGCCGGAACGACGCCATCCCGTCACCGTCGGCGAACAGGCGCGTGCCGTCCCCGATCACGACCGGGTAGGTCACCAGGCGGATCTCGTCAATCAACCCGTGTGGCAGCAGCCGGGTGACGAGCGCGTTGCTGCCGAAGACGAGCAGATCCCCGTTCAGGTCGGTCTTCACCTTCCCGATCCGGGCGGCCGGGTCGTCGGCGATGACCGTCGTGTTGTTCCAGGTCGGCTCGTCCAGGGTGGTGGACACCACGTACTTGGGCATCGTGTTCATCTTGTCGGCGTAGCCCGCTTCGTCGGTCATGTTCGGCCAGGACGCGGCGAACCCTTCGTACGTGACGCGGCCGAGCAGCAACGCCTCGGCGTCGTGTAACTGGCGCAGGCCCTGCTCCATCGAGTCGGCACTTGCGAACTGGAACGCCCAGCGATCCGGTCGCTCGATGACGCCGTCCAGTGTCGTGAACATCGAGACGACGAGCTTACCCATAACGGTCCTCCGAGACAGTTGGCGCGTGTAGCGGGGTGACGGCACAAGTTTGCTCGCCGACACCGGTCGAGTCTTGGACGTGCGCGCCAACGACTTGACCGACCGCGCCACATCGTGACCGCCCTCGGGGCCGGCAGTCGACCTGGCACCACTCCCACCGGACGATCGACCTCGGCCCCGTCCGCGGAGGCTGTCGGTCCTTGTGATGCACGGCCAGGTGCTCCGCGACGGCAGTCGCCTGGGACGGCGCGGCACGGTTCCGCTGAGCACCTGTTCCCCGATGGCACAGTTCCCGCCGGAGACGGCACTCCCAGAGCCGTCACGGTCGGCGCGGGCGGCTAGCCGATGAAGAGTAGGCGGTTCGGTGAGTTCGTGCCGGGGTTCGTCACGACGTTCTGGGTGGCCGTGTTGACGAGGTAGTCGCGTACCTGTTGCGGGGTGAAGCTCGGGTTGAGCGCCTTGACCAGTGCTGCGGCGCCCGCGACGTGCGGAGACGCCATCGAGGTGCCGCTCTTGACGCTGGTCGCGGTGTCCGAGCCGATCCCCGCTGAGGTGATGTTGCTGCCGGGCGCGAAGATGTCCAGACACTTGCCGATGTTCGAGAAGCCCGACCGGGCATCGGTGTCGGTCGTGGAGCCGACGGTGATCGCGTTCGGTACGCGGCTGGGGGAGAAGCCGCAGGCGTCGGAGCCGTAGAGGTTGCCGGCGGCGACCACGTAGGTGACGCCGTCGGCGATGGAGTTGGTCACCGCGGCATCCATCGGTTTGCTGGTTGAGCCGCCCAGCGAGATGTTCGCCGCGGCTGCGCCCGTGGTGTGGTCGCTGGTGACCCAGTCGATGCCGGCGATGATGCCTGCCGTGGTGCCGCCGCCGGTGCAGCTCATGACACGTACGGCAACCAGGGTGACCGCTTTGGCGACGCCGTGGGCGGTGCCGCCGACGGTCCCTGCGACGTGGGTGCCGTGGCCGTGGCAGTCGGTGGCGTTGTTGTCGTTGTCGATGGTGTCGATGCCGGAGATCGCGCGGCCACCGAAGTCGACGTGGGTGAGGTTGATACCGGTGTCGATGATGTATGCCTTCACTCCCGCGCCGGCGTTGGTGGGGTAGGTGTAGGCGTTGGTCAGCGGGAGCGCTCGCTGGTCAATGCGGTCGAGGCCCCAGGAGGGGACGGGCGTCTGCGTGTCCGTGAGCGAGACCGTCTGGTTTTCCTCGATGTAGTCGACGTCGGGGTGGGCGGCGAGCTGGCGTGCCGCCCGTTCGGGCAGCTTGACCTCGAAGCCGCGCAGGGCCGCGGTGTAGATGTGGCCGACGGTTCCGCCGTATCGGCTCGCTAGGCCCCTGGCCCGGCTGGGAACCGCGCTGGGGGTGACCGCTGAATCGCGCAGCACGACGATGTACGAGCCGCGGACGGCGGTGCCGTTACCGGCGGACAGGATGGTGCCTTCGGCGGGAGCTGAGTGGGCGGGCGTGCCGAAGGCAATCGCTGCGGCAACCGTCGCGAAGGTGGCGGTGAGGCCGAGCCGGCGGCTTCGCGTACCGATAGGTCTCATGGGTTTCCTCTTCTCTGGCGTCCGCGTGGACGCTGGTGGCGTCGCGGCAGGGCACACCGCGATGGTCAGTAGAAAGAGAACTATCGATCCCGGCGAGTTTGAAGTGTTTGTGACCGCCGCGGTATTCAACGGTATTCAGGCGGCATATTCAGGCAGGTGACGCTGGTGGGGCGGCTCCACACCGGAGCCGCCCCACCATTGCGTGTTCAGCAGGTGGGGTCGTTCTTCTGGGCCGGGACGGTGACCGCGTTCCATGCTGCCTTCGTCGCGTTGTACAAGGCGCAGGTGGTGTCGAGGGCCTTGGCGGCCTTGAGGGTTCCGGTGCGGTAGGTCAGGTATGAGCTCTTCGAGTTCTTCAATAGCATCGCGGTGTAGAGGATCTTGATCGCGTTCTGGATGCCGACGCCGGTGGGGATGACGCTGCCGTTGCAGGTGGGGCTGACCGGTTGGCCGTTGGTGGGGTTGGAGCCTTCGGCGAGCAGGTAGAACCAGTGGTTGCCGACACCTGCGGCTTTGTGCTCCTCCGTGATCGGGATCGAGCTTGTGTAGCAGTTCGGGTGGTTGTTGACCAGCGACGGGTCGTACATGTTGCGGATGGGAAGGCCGGTGCCCCTGAGGTTGACGTCGCCTCCGACGAGGTAGTCGGTGCTGCCGCGCAGGAACGCTTCGGTTGCCGCGTCGAAGGCGTCGGTGACGAACTCCGACGTTCCGATGGTGGAGATGCTGCTGCCGCTGGTGTAGTCGACACCGTGGCCGAGTTCGTGGGCGATGACGTCGGTGTCGCCGATCCACTGGCCCGCGACGTTGTGCCCGATCTGGATCTGGACGCCGTGCTGGTAGAACGCGTTGACGGCGCCGTATCCGACGCGGATCGGCACGCCGGGTGACCGAGGAGTCCCCGGCTGGGGACGATCAAAGAGGTAACGGAAGGGATCCGGGTCGGCGCCTCGGCCGCCGGCCCTGGCATCCCCGCGAAGGCCGCCAGCGCACCGGCTCCCGCCACCGCCGCCTACCCCAACACATTCCGACGTCGCATCGCTCTCCCCTCACCTCGCCCAGCCCGATCGGTTCGCCGCCGAGGCTGGCCACACCTGGCGCTGCTGGGCCGCCCGCGGGCGGCCGGACCGATCAGCCGTGAATGAGACGAACCTGCCAGGAAACGCTGGCACAGCCGGCCTCGGCGTCGGTGACCTCGGCCACCCCGGACCCGTCGACCCGCTCAACGACGTAGTCGTCGAGCTGATGGAACCGGGCCAGTTCGTCGGCCGCGGTCCCATCGAGGCGGCCGGCGACGAAGATGTCTTCGGGATCGAGAGTGTCCAGCACCTCGGCGAGGGTGTCCACAACGTCATCCGGATGATCGTCCGGGCGCCGCCAGATCACGGGCGCCTCACCAGCCGTCCCGGCGGCTGTGGCGGCCACGGCCGCCAGCGCGCCGTCGAGTAGTGACACCCGCAGCTGCTCGGCGTCGGCACCGACCAGGGAACGGGGCAGGACGATCCGCGTGGTGTCCGGGCCTGCGACGTCCGTCAGCACGCGATCGCCGTCACCCGTCACTACCTCGAGGGTGAGGTCCCGCGACAGCGTCGCGCTGACGATGCTGCCCAGCACGGTGAACCAGTGCTCGACCGCCGCCACTGCTTCCCGCAGGTCCCCCGCCGCCGTCCGGTTCAGACCCTCCGACCCAATCCGCCAGCTCACCCGCCTTGTCTGACCACCCATACCCGTACCCCCTCCTTTCCGCCCGGCCGCACCTCGAACTCCTGCACCACCTCGCCGAGCGCCCGGACGACGACCTCCCGGTCGCGCCGTACCGCGAGCGTCGCCGGCACGGTCGCGGCGAGCACCAGCTGGTCCGGCTTCATCCGGTCCATCGCCTCTTGGACCCGGCCAGCGGTCACCGTGGCACCGGCGGGCCGGGCGGCGGACGGCACGAAGTGGTCCACCAGTTCCGGCCGCCCCGGGTCGGAACGCGGGGCGCGTACCGGGGGCGCTCCGAGGCGATGCTCCACGCCGACGGCCTCCAACGCGCCCAGCAGCGCCCGGAACAACCGGACCGCGAGTAGTCCGTCACCGGGCACGTCGAACCACGCCACCGGTACCCGCACCAGGTAGCCGATTTCCTTGACGCCGCCCTGGCCGCGCGTCCGCACGTGCTTGACGGACGGCTCCGCTTCGCTGTGCACGGTGACGTCGAGGCGAAGGTAGCTGCGGGCCGGGAAGGAACGCCGCAGCCAGCTCGCGCCGTCGACCACCCGTTGCAGCGCCGCCTCGACGAAGGCGGCGAGGTTGTGTACCCGGGCGTCGTACCCCGCGACGTCCACGCCGAAATCGCGTGGCGCGTCGCGGGGCTGAACGGACAACCAGAAGGTCATGGAGGCTGACCGTACCGGCAGGACCTGGCCATGCCCGGCGGGCGCACGTTGTAGCGACGCACGTAGCTCAGGCAGCTGCGGTACTCCCACATCCGGGCGTGGTAGCGGATGGGAACCTCTTGATCTTCCGGATCCGGCAGATCTGATAACCCCAGCTGCGGCCCCGGTACCTGTTGCTGTTGCTGTTGCGGTTGCTCGACAAGCCCTTGGAACGGGCCGGTGGCCGACCCGCGATCTTCTTGATCCGCTTGTTCCGGGCGGCCGTCCTGGCCGCGGCGCGCTGCGCCAGCCGTTTCGCCACGTATCGGGCTGCCAACCGACCGCCGATACCGACGAGGATGGGCACACACCGGGCAACGCTGTACCTGCCGAGAAGGGCATCCGTGCAGGTCGCCGGCCCTCTTGACGTCCAGGCCCGACCTTAGTCTGATCGGGGGCGCCGCCCGTACCCATCGTCACCGATGGCTGCGCGATGATGCCGACTCATGCTGCTGCGACTGCCTACCTGGGCATCACGAACGCGTTTACGTTGCTGCGACTGCTGCCTGGTGGCGACCGCGACAAGGACATCGAGATCCTGTCGTTGCGTCACCAGCTTGCGGTGTTGCAGCACCAACTCGGCGGGCAACGGGTCCGGTTCGAGCCGGTCGATCGGGCATGGCTGGCCGCGCCGGCGCGACCGCCTCGGTGGTGTCCTTCACGAATACGAGCACGCCGCCTGAGCTGCCCAGATGGGATTCTTGGCAGGTACAAGATCAGTGCGACCTGTTCGCTCGTGCACGTCCACACGGTGTCGACCCAGGCCGGGGCCGACCTGCGGGTGCCGAACCGAGCCTCACCGCGGCCGCCCCAGCACCCGCCAGTAATCGCCGGCCGGGTCCCGGGCGGCCAACCAACGCTCGGCGTCCGCCCGCGGCGGCAGCACGTCGAGCAGCAGCTCGTGCAGCCGGATCGCGCGCGGCGCCCGCTCCAGCACCCACGCGTCGACCGCCGCGACGGCGCCGACCTCGGCCGGCTCGCGGCGCAGCAGCGCGGTGTGGTCGAGGTCGGTGGCGATCCGCAGGCCGGCGCCCTCGGCGAACACCGAGAACACGACGGTGCGCTCCCCCGCACCGACGGCGAGCGTCACGTCGAACACCAGCACATCGTCGCCGTCCGGCACGGGCAGCAGACCGGCCGCCGGCACGAGGTAATGCACCGCGAACGTCACCTTCCCATGATCCCCCACCCCTGAAAGTGGTCAACCGTCTCCTCCCCGGCCCCGCCCGGAAGCACGATTCCTCGGCCCACATCGGCAGGCGACCGCGTACCGCTACTTCGCCGAAGGCATCGCGGTCCTGGCCGCGCAACGACCTGACCTACACGACGCCCTGCGCCGGGCCGCCGACGACGACTGGACGTTCGTCATTTTCGACGGGAACTGGTCGACAGCGACCGGCTGGCCGAGACGACCACCAGCGTCAAAGGCAGCACGATCGACGCCTGGCACAACGGAAGCACCGCGATTTCGGCGCCAACATCCAAGCGGTCATGATTCCGGACCGACTTCCGACGCGATACCCAGCCATCTGCACGACCTGAGCTGCGCCCGGGACCTCGGCGCGACCATCGCCCTGAGTTGGTCCGCCGCGCACCTCAGTGGCCCGGCACTGGCTGACGCCGGCTACGACGGTGCACGGCCAGAGTGATGTGCTGGCCCCGGGACACGTGACCACTGCGGCTGACGGTCCGGTCGACCTCGACCGCCTCGCCGGGTGGGGCCTGCGGCAGAGGTCGGCGAGGTTGGTCGCGAAGATCAGGTTCACGTGGTCAAGGGGCCTTGACCACCAGTACGTAAGAGACCTGCTCGCCGTCGGCGAGTAGCCGATTGGCGAGGTGTCGGCCGATGCCCTGGCAGCCCTCGATCGCCCAGACCCGGTGCGGCCATTGGCTGGCGTACTTCCTCATCGCCGTGTAGCCGTCACGGCCGGTGTCGAACCGGCCGCCGCCGACGACGGTTTCGTCGCGGGCCATGACCTCGATCGTCACCGAGCGTTTGTGCGGGTCCATGCCGATGACCACACGATCTGCTGGGCCCATCAGAGTCCTCCGATGCTCGATCCTGTCCAGGTTGTCGAGCCGGGAGGGCAACGCTACTTCGAGCCGAGCAACCCCTCTTGAGCCTCTCCCCGCCCTAGGCGACGCCCGGGACTGCGCAGGCCAAAACAGAGCCACACGACCAGCGTGGGCAGCCGATGAGAGAGCGACAGCCCGGGCGCCTAGACCGAGGCTCGCCAGACACCGGTCATAGGGCACGTGAACAAGTAGCCGATGAGCGGGAGCCTGGCCGGAACCACTCAGACGACATCCACGCGTACCTCCCCCCGATGACGATCACGTAAGGTCGAGCCATGATCGAATCCCAGCGCGAAGCCGTACCGCGGAACGACGGGGGCGAGCTCGACACCGCCCTCGCCTTCTTGTCCTTCGCTCGATCATGCGTGCTGAAGAAGGTCGCGGGCTTGAACGAGGAGCAGCTGCGGCGCCGCCTGGTCGTCTCCGACACCACACTGCTGGGCCTGGTCCAGCACTTGACCGACGCCGAACGGTACTGGTTCGGCTACACGGTCGCCGGCGACCCGCGCTACGCCGACGCGGACTTCGACATGGTGGTCGAGCCAGACCGGTCCCCAGATCAGATCATCGCCGGCTACCGGGCTGCGATCGCCGAGAGCGATGCCCACATCAGCGCAGCCGCTGGCCCGGACGTCCTCACCGCGCAGCCGGTCGGTGACGCGCCTCGTACGCTTCGCTGGGTGCTCGCCCACATGACGAGCGAGACCATCCGGCATGCCGGTCACGCCGACATCCTGCGGGAGCTTATCGACGGCGCCACCGGTCGGTAAGAGATCGCGACTCGGGGCCGCATCCCATCCGGTGCTACACAGCATCGTCGAGCGCTCGGAGACCGCGGCCCGACGGGTCGGCCAAATGACGGTGAGGAACGCACTGATCTGCCGCTGTCAAGGCGCGCGGTCGCTGGCGGGCTCGTCACCGTCTGTGTCGGCGAAAGGGTGCTGGTCTCCGAACCGCGGCGCACCAACATGCCGATGTGAGTGCGTCTGGGGCGTCGAAGCCTGTTGACCTCCGGTCGCGTTGTCAAGCCCCGGTGCCCTGGTGTCCCCCGTATGGTGGGCGCTGCCAGGTTCCGTGTTTCGCGCCCGCGTGCGCCGGAGGACTCCATGACCGTCGCTCGTCTTGTCACCACTGTGGCCGCACCGCTGAACCCGGCGTCCGCAGACTCTCCGCAGGTGCTGCACTGGCCCGGGCGCAGGCTGCTCGTGCAGCGCGGGGACACCGAGCTGGCCGTCCGCGACCTGGGCGGGGAGGGGCCGGAGTTTCACTTCCCCGCGCCCTGGCCTCGCGGGTACGGCTCGGTTGCGGTCGCTCCGGCAGGTGATGTTGCTGTGTTCGCCGGCGTGCACGCGTTGCGTGCCGTGGATTCGGCCGGCGCCGTGCGGTGGGAGCTTCGGCACGGTTGTTGGTCCGCCGCCGAGTGCACCGAGGCCCATGCCTCGTTCTCCGAGTACGCCGACGACTACCACCACGGGCACGCGGACAGCGGCTCGGCGGCCTTTTCCTCGGACGGCAAGCTCCTGTGGGCCCACGTCCGCAACCATGCAGGGAGCGACGTCGAGGAGGAGTGGCTGATCCTCGACCCGGCCGACGGCACGGTGCTGACCCGGGTCGAGACGATGACCGTGGGATCGGGCTCCTATCACTTCCCCCATCCGAACCCGGCGTACATGGGGCTGACGGTCGTCGAGGGCGAGGAGAACTCGCCCGTGCTGTGGGGGCACTGGGATGGCACGAAGCTCAATGTCCAACGGTTCGTCGAGGAGGTCTTCCTCGCCGTGAGCCCGTCCGGTGAGCACTTCCTGACCACGGATACGGGGCAGTGGTCCCTCTACCTGCACCGGGCAAAGGATGGCATGGAGCTGCGGAGCCTGGACGCCGAGGAAGCCGTGCCGCCTCACCCAAGCGAGGACGACCGCGTCCGGTGGGACTACGAGGCGGCGTTCCCGTACGACGACACCGCCGTGGTCGGCACCGAATACCACGCGGCGGTCCCCCGCCACTGGCTTGTCGACCCACACACGATGGCGGTGCGCGGCCGGATCGCCTACCCCTTCCCGGTCGCGGGATCTCCCCGATCAGCGGGGCAGGCCGCCTGGTACACGGTCTCCAAGGACCAGACGGCCCTGCACCTGTGGCAACTAGCCGACGAGGACTGAATCGATACGATGCGGTCCGCTAGTGGGGACTGGCGGGCAGCGTTCGCGCATAGTCGTTCAGCCCGTGTTGCCTACGACGAGGCCAGGCTCCGCGCTTCACCCGCCATCGCCCGAGGCGCCAGCAACCGAGACAACGGCATGCCGCCGCGATTCCACCGATGCACTCTCATGCTTGCCGCGATGAGCGCGGTCCTGGCGGCTGGACGCGCTGCCGCGCCGAATTGAGAGTACTGATGCGAGTCGATGACTATCGCTTGCTCCGTACGAGAATCGGCGAGAGGGGTCCCTATGCTGTCGGTACCCGGTCCGGGGCCGATCGTGAGGAGACTGGTGGCCGTCTCGGTATCCGGATCTGCCGCGAGTCGCACGTTGATCTGAACGCCAATCGGCGCGCGTTCTGCCGGTGAGCGCTGGCAGCCGGCGACCAAATTCTTCGAGCCGCCAGGGGCGGCGGTGATCCGGAACCGATCGAGGGCCGCGCGGGTCGAGTCGCGCGGTCCTCGATCCGGCCGTGTTCACGCCACCGGCATGTCCCTTCGGCGCAGCCCCGCGAGCCCGGCCGCTGCCCAACTGCCGGTCGAGAGTGGTGACCTCCTCAGTCAGGACGGTGACCCGTCGGGCGAGTCCGGCCAACGCGGCAGCGGTGGCGTGCGTTGAGCCGGGTCGGGTCGGTGTGAGCGCGGCGCAGCGGTTGACCAGGACGGCAGCGCTGAGCTTGGTCAACTGTGCCCGCAGACCTTCCGGTGCGGCGGCGACCAGGCCGCGCATTTGGTTGATCGCCGCCGTTCGGTCAACTCACCACGACGCACCACCCGCACATCGTTGACGATCAACGGCATCTGGCGTACCCCGGTCCAGTGGGCCAACCAGGTCGCCGGCGGCCTGGCCGGCGCGGCCCTGGCACTGCGCCTTTACCCGGACGCCGCGCTGGCCGCCCGGCTCATCGAGCGGATCGGCTTCCTGGCCGAACACGGACAGAGTCCGGCCGGCTTCTTCTACGGCCCGAACGGCATGGACATCAACTACAACTTCGAGGTGATGCTGCCGGAGCTGGCGGAGATCTATCTGCTCACCGGCAACCGGGACGTGCTGGGGATGGCCCGCCGGTTCACCGAGTGGTTCGGCTACCACCCTGCTCCGCGAGCCGGACGGCTCGGGCTGGCTCACCTACCACGCCATGTCCGCCCGGACCAGCGTCGCCTACTACGACAACGTGATTCCCGACCCGGACCGCAGCAACCCTGGCTCGATCTTCATCCCCGACCTGCCGAAACTCGGCGCGTTCTTCACCTCCAGTGAGGACCGGGCCGCCGCCCGCGCCGCCTGGGCCGCCGAACCGGGTCCCGCCCCTGGACCGGCCAAGCAGGACACCTCGCCCCGGGATCATCGCGCACGTGCCGTACGGGAAAAGCTGCCGAGCAACGCCGAGAAGGCACGCTGCGGGTGCCGCACGACGGCCGGACCGAGGTACGCATCACCCTGTCCTGACTGTAACGGTCTGGTATCGACCAGCTGCCGGACCGGCTGTCGACAGGTCCGGCGGTCAGCCGTCAGCGTGCTGGCGCAGCAGGTCGGCGTGGGCGGTGTGCAGCCGGGCGCTCCGCCGGTGCGTCTCGTCGAGACGGCGGGCCCAGCCGGCGGTGACCCTGCCGAACCGGTCGGGTCGGCCCTGGTCTGCGCCGCGATCGTGCCGCCTGGGACGGCACGATCGCGGCGACCGGATCACGAGTACATCAGGTGCAGCGTCATCCCGGCGTCGGCGTGTGCCAGGTTGTGGCAGTGGTTGGCCCACATTCCGGGGTTGTCGGCCCGGAACGCCACCTCCCAGACGTCGCCGGGGCGTACGTCGAAAGAGTCCAGCCACAAGGGACTCCCGGTCGCCGGTCTTCCGTTGCGGCTCAACACCAGGACGTGGTGCCCGTGCAGGTGCCACGGGTGCACGATCTGGGACCGGTTCACGATCGTGAACTTGACGATGTCGCCGAGGCGTACAACCTGAGACGGGATGTCCGGATCGGCCGCGCCGTTGACGGTGTGGGCGTATCGCGGTAGCAGTCCGTGCAGGTCGAGGCCGCGGTCGAGAACGAGGGTGAACTTCCGGTCGTTCCGGGACCACGGCGCCGGAGAACTGACGCCGTAGGTGAGCGGATCCAGGACCGGCCACCCGCCGGTCGCCGCCGACACCGGTCCGGTCGAGTAGACCTCGCGTCCGTCGACGAACAGCGCCACCGGCGTGGCGGGCGCGGTGAACACCAGGTCGTAGCGTCCCCCGGCCGGGATCAGCACGGCGGCGTCGACGAGCGGCGTCGGGCCCTGCAGGTCAGATCCGTCGATCGCGGCGACCCGGAACGGGGTCCCGGCCAGGGCGTATCGGTGTGTCGTGCTGTCGGTGTTGATCAGCCGCAGCCGCACGGGCACCCCCGCCTCGACCGGCTCCGTTCTCGGTACCGGCAGTGGAAGGCCAGAAAGGGTGTGCACCGGCACGGTGACGTCGACGCCGGTCACCGGCGCCGGGCGCACCACCAGGACGCCGTAGAGCCCCTTCCGCACACCGATGTCGGATACCGCGTGCGTGTGGTACCAGTACGTCCCGACCTGGTCGGCGCGGAACCGGTAGACGAACTCCTGTCCGGGCAGCACCGCCGCCTGCGTCACCCCGGGCACCCCGTCCTGACTGTTTGGCACGTCGTACCCGTGCCAGTGCAGCGTGACCCCCCGCGCGATGTCCCGGTTGCGCAGCGTCACTTCCAGGACGTCGCCGACGGTGGCGGTCAGCTCCGGCCCGGGAACCTGCCCGTTGAACGCCCACGCCTCGACGTCCCGGCCGCTCACGTTCACCGTGGCGGCCCCGGCCGTCAGGGTGAACCGTCTGGTCGGTTCGCCGGCGGTCTGCGCATCCCGGTATCCATGATCATGTGGCATACCGGGAGCGGCGTCCGGAGTGACGGCCAGCCCGGTTCCGGTCACCAGCGCCGCGACCGCCACCGCGAGGGCCGCCCGGGACACCGTCGGCGACGGGCGTGCGCCGAGAACGCGCCACGTGATCGCGGTCGCCGCGACGACCCCGGCGACCGCCAGCAGTCCGACTCCCGCCGATGCCGGATAGCCGTGCAGGACCGTCACGAGCAGGCCGGCGCTTCCGGCGTACCCGGCGAAGAGAAGCGGGACCGCGACGGAGCGGATGTCGCCCGGGGCCCGCAGCAGCCGGGGCCCGGCGACGGCCACCGCCGCGAGGGACAGTGGGGCGGCGATGAGGACCTTCTCCGCCGCGAACCACCAGCCGGCGCGGGCGAGCGCGGTGATCGTGATCGCCCGGGCGAGCGTGGCGAGCAGCGCGAAGGCGGCCAGTCCCAGTGCGAGCGGCCGGCGCCGGGCGGCCGACGCGGCGCCGCCGCCCAGCCACCCGGCGGCCGCGAGGACCGCGATCACCAGGTCGGCCGCGAGCAGCGAGCCGGTGGTCATGCGGGCTCCCCTTCCCGGACGGCCACCGGGGCGGCGCCGGCCGGTGCCGGGTTGGCCAGCTTTCGAGCCGCCTGGTGGACGCTGACCACGACGTGCACGGCGATGATGCCGTTGAGCGCGTGCAGGCCGGCGATGGTCAGGCCGAACGGGGTGCTGACGCCCGCGGCGTCGGTCGACCCGTTCGCGAGCGCGGCGATGAGCGCCTGCAGGACGACGAGGCCGAGCGGCAGGACCGCCAGTCCGACGGTCCGGCCCGGCGCCTTCGCCAGCACGGCGAACAGGATGGTGAGCAGGGTGAGAACGGGGATGACCGCCGTTCCGGTGACGCTGTGCAGCGCGAATGCGTCGTCGCCCGCGGGTTTCGTGAACGCGCCCACGGCGGCGAAGATGAACTGCAGGGCGAACGCGGCGAGCGACAGAGCGCTGACGATGACGAATGCCTTGCGCATGGTGAGCTCCTAGCGGTGAGCCGGGGACAGTGCCTGGGCGACGTGATCGGTGGCCGTGATCGCGCCGTACGCGACCAGCCGCACGAGGTCGGCGTCGTCCGGATGGGAGAGCCGCCAGAGGGCGACGTCGCCCGGGCTGATCGCGCTGGGCGCGAACGCCGCCAGCAGCGCGATCCGCGTCCCGATGCGGTCCGTGCCGGGCACGTCCCGGACCAGGTCGACGGCCCAGTCCGCGGGCCGGGCCGGGTATCGTCCGTCCTCCCACCGCACGGTGGCCGTGACGGTCTGGCGCGCCACGTCGCCCAGGAGGTCTCCGCCTCGCGTGGCGGCGTTCTTCAGCGACGCGTACGCGACGCCGACCGGGCTGTCCCCGGCCCAGGCCGGTGGCGTCGTCGTGCCGGCGTCGAGTAGCGGCAGGCTGCGGCCGGGCTCCTTCGGCTCCCGGGCCGCCCTGGCGTAGAGCCGGCCCCCGACCGACCGCACCAGCGGGGAGCGCTGCAGTCCGCCGGGCAGCAGGTCCGGTTCGAGCAGCGCCGAGACGATCCGGTTGATGAACTGGAAGGCGAGCAGGGTGCCGGTGACCTCCGGGCGGTACGGGCTGGTCCAGCCGGTGGCCCGAGGGCTCCGGCTGGCCTCGGCCCAGCCGACGAGCTCGACGTGCCTCGGTTCCGGTGGCGTCCCGCCCCGGGCGATGACCTCGGCCAGCTCGTGCTCACCCAGGGCGTGCAGCAGCAGCACGTGGGCGTCGACGCAGAACCGGCAGCGGTTGGCCCGGGACACCGCCGACGCGACGAGCTCGCGGTCGACCCGGGACGCGTCCCCGGCGAGCAGGGCCTCGCGCATCAGCGCCCACGTCGCGGCCTGCACCTCCGGCACGGCCGAGAGCGCCTGGAAGGTGGGCACCGGCCCGAGGAACTCGTCCCGCAGCTGCCGGTAGACCTCCGCGGTGAGACCGGTCGCCGCCGACGCTTTCGCGGGGGTGAAGAAGCGGTATGTCATGGGTTCGATGCTTGCCGCGGCGGGCCGGGAAGACATCGTGCCGCCGCAGACACTTGCCCGGCCGCCGATACCGCGTCCGCGGTACGCCTCATCTACCGCGGGTGGGGGATGCTCCCTGATGACGGCCGCTCTACAGTTCGATCATGCGCCGCGATCTGCCGTACGCCCTCAGCGGCCTCGCCCTCGGCGGCCTCCTGCTCGGCAACGCCGCGCTCGCGCCGGACGCCGCACCGGTGCGGGCGATCGACGTCGCCCTGGTCCTGGTCATGGCGGCGGCCCTGGCGGTGTGCCGGCGCTACCCGGTGGTGGCGTTGGGCGTGGTGACCGCCGCCATGCTGGCCCTCCACGTCCGGGTGCACGCCGGGGTGTCCGCCGCGTTCCCCGTCCTCGGCACGGTCTACCTGGCCGCCTGGCGAGGCCACCGGGCGGCCGCCGCCCTGGCCAGCCTCGTCTTCCTCGGCGGCTTCCTTTCCCGCGACGTCTCGGTCGCACCCACCGACCGGCCCAGCCAGCAGATCGCCGAGCGGACCGCCCTGCTGCTGGGCTGGTTCTTCGCGGCCAACGTCGCCGGACTCGTCGCGCGGCAGCGCCGGGCCTACCTGGAACAGGTCGAGCAGCGGGCGATCGAGGCCGAACGCACCCGCGAGGAGATGGCGTTGCGCCGCGCCGGGGAGGAGCGCCTGCGCATCGCCCGGGACCTGCACGACTCGCTGACCCACAGCATCTCCGTGATCAAGGTGCAGGCCGGGATCGCCGTGCACCTGGCCCGCAAGCACAACGAGGAACCGTCAGCCGCGCTGCTGGCGATCCAGGAGGCCAGCGGCGCCGCGATGCGGGAACTTCGGGCGACGCTGGACGTGCTGCGCTCACCCTCCGACGGGGACCGCGTCGGACTGGCCTGGGTGGGCGAGCTCGCCGAACGGACCCGGGCGGCCGGCGTACCGGTGCAGGTGACCGTCACCGGTCAGCCGCGGGATCTGCCCGTCGAGGTCGACCAGGCCGGGTATCGCGTGGTCCAGGAGGCGCTGACCAATGTGGCCCGCCACGCCGGCCCCGCCACCGCCCAGATCCACATCGAGTACACCCCGGCACAGCTGACCGTCTCGGTGGACGACGACGGCCGGGCGTCGCCGGTCCGGCCGGTGACACCGGGGGTGGGGCTGCGCGGCATGCGGGAAAGGGTCGCCGGACTGGGCGGCGCGCTGCACACCGCCGCCCGCGACGGCGGCGGGTTCGCGGTACGGGCCATGTTCCCGCTGGACGGTCCGGCATGACCGAGCGCTTGCGCGAGGTCCAATCAACTCAGTCCGCCACGGATCGTGGCGGCTCCCGACCGGAGGGAGGAGCCGGCATGATCCGTGTCCTGCTCGCCGACGACCAGGCGCTGATGCGGGCCGGATTCCGGGCACTGCTCGATGCCGAGGACGACCTGGAGGTCGTCGGCGAGGCCGTCGACGGCGCTTCGGCTGTCCAGTTGTCGCGACGCCTGCGGCCGGACGTCATCCTGATGGACGTGCAGATGCCGGGACTCGACGGCATCGAAGCCACCCGGCGTATCGCCGCCGATCCCGACCTCGCCGCCGTCCGCGTCCTCATCCTCACCAACTACGGGCTCGACTCGTACGTCTTCGCCGCGCTCCGCGCGGGCGCCAGCGGGTTCCTCCTCAAGGACGCCGACCCTGCCGACCTGCTGCAGGCCGTCGCCGTCGTGGCTCGCGGCGACGCGCTGCTCGCCCCGGCGGTCACGCGTACCCTCATCAGCGAGTTCGTCGCCAGCCCACCGCCGGCTGACCCGGCGGTCGGACGCGACGTGCTGACCGCCCGCGAACAGGAGATCGTAGAGCTCGTCGCCCGGGGGCTGAGCAACGACGAGATCGCCGAGCGCATGGTGATCAGTCCGTTGACCGCTAAGACACACGTCAACCGGGCGATGACGAAGCTGCACTGCCGCGACCGTGCCCAGCTGGTCGTATGGGCGTACGAGTCGGGGCTGATCACGCCGCGTCGCCGATGACGGTGGGTCGGCGGCATGCCAGGAAGGTGGGCACACGTTCAGGTGCCGCGTAGCTGGATCTCGCGTCCGTGCCACCTGGAGCGCAACCACCGGTCGTGGCTGGCGACCACGACGGCGCCGGGGCTGCCGCCGAGGGCGTCCTCCAG
>NZ_JBEYTP010000018.1:12001-136249 GCF_040643125.1 Micromonospora sp. NPDC047465 | reverse complement strand
GGGGGCCGCGGCCCGACGTCCGGGGGCCGCCGCGGCGGGCGTGCCCGTGCGGGCGTTGAGCGCGCCGACCAGTGCCTCGCAGCCGGCGTCGCACGCCCGGACGGAGGCGACGGCCTGCCGCACGGTCTCCGCCACGGCGGAGGTGAGGACGCGGTTGACCGTGGCGCGCCGGGGCGTCTCGCTGATGGCGACCCGCAGGGCCGTCACGGCGTCGGTGAGCTCCTCGGCGCCCGCGACCCCGCCGGCCGCGAGCTGCGCCGCGACCGCGTCGGCAGCGACCGGAACCTCGCGGCCGCTGAGCATGCCCGGCTCGGGCAGCGCGTCCAGGACGGCCAGCGAGACCGGCTCGGCCGGGTCCGGGTACGCGCGTAACGCGGCCGGGTAGAGCTCGCGGAGCACCTCGCGCAGCGCGACGGCGGCGGAGTGCCGCCCGCTGGCCAGCGCGGCGTGCGCGGCGAGCACCTGCTTGTATCCGGCGAGGTCCCGGGGGGTCGGGAGGGTGACGGCGGAGAGCGCGCCGGCCTGCAGGGCGCGGGCCAGGCCGACGGCGCGCCGCTCGGCCGGGGGCGACTGCATCTCCTCCAGGGAGTCGTCGTCGGCGAACCGCTCGGCGAAGTCGTCGACGGAGTCGTCGTCGGCGATCGCCAGGGGACGACCCGCGGCGCTGAGCAGCGAGGTGACCGTGTGGTCGTCGCTGTCGGCGGCGATCGCCGCACCGCTCGGCCCGCCCGACCGCTCCACGAGCAGCGCGACCAGCTGGGCGTAGCCAGCCGGGTCGTCGCCGATCTCGCAGACATGCAGCAGACGGCCTGCGTCGTCGACCACAGCGGACGTCAGCGTCGAACCGGCCGAAGCCGGTCGGTCGGCCGGATCCGCCGAGGCCAGACCGCAGTACACGCGCACGAGCGCCACGGCGTCGTCCTCCTCCCGGGACACAAGGCTTTCTCTGCCAGAGACTGATGCTCCCCGTAAAGGGTCAGTCGCGCCAGTCCACGACCGCAGAGATCTTGCCGACAATGGTGCGCCAACCCAGACTTGCGGTTTGTGCCCCGATTTTCTTCAGCCGCCGACGGCCGAAGAACCCACCGACGCCGCCGTCGACCGTGGCGCGCAGCGCCTCGTCCAGGTCGTCCAGGCTGGAACCGGCGGAGAGCATGTCCAGCACCGCGGGCAGGCGCAGCGCGTACGCCAGGTCACGGGCCACCTCGCCGGCCTCGATGAGCAGCGTCGGATCCCAGGTGTCGTGCCCGCCGCGGAGGTTCTCCACCACCAGGTCGAGCTCGTAGATGTCCTCGTCCAGCGGCGCGATGTCGGCCGGCTCCACCCGTTCGGACAGCTCGCTCCAACTGTCCAGTTGGGACAGGTCGTTGGGCGCGCCGGAACGGATGAAGCTGACCAGCGACTCGGGCGTCTTGAACAGCAGCAGCTTGCCGCGGTGGCTGAGGAAGACCGGGACCTCCTCGTCGCCCGCCTCGTCCTCGGCCTCGGCGGCCGCCTCGGCGTCCTCGTCGTCGGCCGTGTCGCGGCGGGTCTTGCCGTCCTCCTCGTCGCTCTCGGCGAAGTCCTGGGCGACCTCCTCGTCGAGGATGACGACCGTCTCGTCGTCCTCGTCCTCGACGACGACCTGGCGGCGGGCCAGGAACGGGTCGTCCTGGTCGCGCTCGGCGACGTCGGTGGGGGTCAGCTCCCGCGCCGGCCGGTACGCCCGGAGCGTGTAGCCGGTGCCGGCGGGCAGCGCGATCTCCACCGGGTCGATCCGCAGCTCGTCCCAGAGGGCGCGGGCGGCCTCGGCCGAGACGGTTGCGGTGTCGGACTCGGCCGTGTCGTCCACGTCGTCGAGCTCGGGCTCGTCGGCGTCGGGCCGTTGGGGCGACTGGCGGGCCACGCTGACCTCCGTGTGCTTCGGGTTGCCCACCCGCCGGCGTGCGCCGCCGACGAGTGACTCTGGGCACATACCCTAGTGGGCGACTCCGGGTGACCGTGGCCGCACCCCGGTGGCGGAGCCGCCCGCCAACAAGTAGCCTCTCTACGCATGAAGGCCCAGGCGCTGCACGGACACCTCGACGCGCTGCTGCTCGCCGTGTTGGAGCAGGGCTCGATGCACGGCTACGCGATCATCGAGGCGCTGCGGAACCGCAGCGACGGCCAGCTCGACCTGCCCACCGGCACCATCTACCCGGCGCTGCGCCGTCTGGAGCGGGCCGGCCACGTGGCCAGCACCTGGAGCACCGTCAACGGGCGCGAGCGGCGGACCTACCAGCTCACCGACGCGGGGCGGCGGGCGCTGGCCGGGGAGCGGTCCGGGTGGCGCGAGTTCAGCAGCACCGTCGGCCGGTTCCTCGACACCGACGCCCCACCCACCGCGCCCGCCTGACGACGCCCGGCCCGGCCCGTCGACGCCCGGCACCGCGATCGCGGGCCGGGGCGGCCCTGGTCACCGCCGGCGGCGACAAGCTGCTCGGCGGGCGCCTCGGCGGGGCGGTCGGCCCGCGGGGTCAGCGGGCGGCGAGCAGCCAGGTGCGGGCGGCCCGGCCGAGCCACACGTAGCCGGCGGCGGCCGCCACGGCCCCGACGAGCATCGGCGGCCAGGTGAGCGCGCCCTCCCACAACCCGATCGACCACGCGAAGAGGGCCGCGCCGGCCAGCACGCCGAGGGCGAGGAGCCCGGTCAGCGCCGCGCCCACCGCCCGGCCGATCGCGCCGTTGCCGCGCAGCGCCCACCGGCCGGCCCCGGCCAGCAGCAGCCCGACCGCCGCCAGCACGAACGCGGCGGCCCAGATCCAGTTCACCGAGGCCGACAGGAGCTGGTAGCCGGCCGGCGGGCGGGGCCCGTCGCTCCAGCTCGCCCCCCGCCAGGTGAGGTCGCCGGCGACGAACGCGAGCGCGGCCAGCCCGAGCACCCGCAGCGACAGCCCGCGCAGCGCGCCCACCGCCAGCTCCGCCTGGTAGGCCGGGGCCAGCAGCGCCGCGGACCCGAACTCGGCCACCGCCCGGCGCTGGGCCTCCGCCGCCGGCAGCCCGTCCTCCCGGTACGCGTCGACGGCGTCCAGCAGGCCGTGCCGCGCCTCGGTCAGCAGGCCGGACTTCAGCCGGCGTGGCCCGCGCAGGCGCGCGTCCAACTCCCGCAGCCGCTCCTCCACCATGGTCGCGTCGTCGCACCGCATGGCACCACCCTGCCACGGATGGCCGCCGGGCGGCGTCCGGGGCAACCCTGGCCCGACCCGGAGGTGGGGGCCGGGGAGGAGCGGGCCGGGCTCAGGGGCGCAGCGCCAGGTACCCGCGTTCGGCGGCCTCCTGGAGCAGCCACTGGTCCCGGTACCAGCCGGGGGCAGCGACGAGATCCGCGTGCCGGCCGCGCTGGGCCACCCGGCCGGCGTCCAGCACCACGATCTCGTCGAGGTCGGCCAGCCCGCTGAGCCGGTGGCTGATCAGCAGCACGGAGTGCCCGGCCGGGGTGGCCGCCAGCGCGGAGGCGAGCACCGCGTCGGCGGCGGCGGGGTCGAGCCCCTCGGTCGGCTCGTCGAGCACCAGCACGCCCGGCGCGGCGAGCAGCGCCCGGGCCAGCGCGAGCCGCTGCCGTTGGCCGCCGGAGAGCTGACCGCCCTCCTCGCCGACCACGGTGTCCCAGCCGTCCGGCTGCGCGTGGACCCAGTCCAGCAGCCCGGCCGCCGCGGTCGCCGCCGCCAGTTCGTCCTCGTCGGCGTCGGGCCGCCCGAGCAGCAGGTTCTCCCGCACGGTGGCGTGGAAGACGTACGCCTCGGCGAGCAGCCCGCCGACCGCGCGGGGCAGCTCCCCGGCCCGGTACGTCGACAGGTCCCGCCCGTCCAGGGTGACCCGCCCGCGCTCGGGGCGTACGGAGCCGGTGAGGACGGCGGCGAGGGTGCTCTTGCCGGCGCCGCTCGGCCCGACCACGGCCACCCGACGGCCGGGCGGCAGCTCCAGGTCGAGCCCGTCCAGGGCGGGCGCGGCGCCCTCCCGGTAGCGCACGGTCAGCGCCTCGAACCGCACGTCGTACGGCCCGGGGCCGACCGGCGCCCCGTCGGACGCGGGCACCTCGTCCGCCCTCTCCAGCAGGGCGGCCACCCGGGTCAGGCCGGTGCGGAGCTGGGTCCACTGCCGGGCGGCCCCGACCAGCGCCAGCGCGATCTCGACGGCGGCGAGCGTGCCGACCGCCAGGACGCCGACCAGCACCCCGTCCACGTCCGCCGCCAGGGCGGCGAGCACCACCGCGCCGGCGGTCAGCCCGGCCACCAGCACCCCGGCCGCGTCGACGGCGAAGCCCGTGGCGGCGAGCCGCCGCTCCAGCCGGGCCAGGCGCCGGGCGCGTTCCCCGGCCGCGTCCAGTGCGTGCCCGGTGGCACCGAACGCGGCCAGGTCGGCGGCGCCGTGGGTGAGGTCGACCGCGTCGGTGGCGAGCGCGCCGCGCAGCGGCGCCAGTTCGGCGGCGGCGCGCCGGGTCAGCGCGGTGGCCAGGGCGGGCAGCGCGACCCCGGCGACCAGCAGCCCGACGGCGAGCGCCCCGGCGGCGGCCGGCGAGATCAGCGCCGCCCCGCCGACCGCGACCAGGCTGACCAGGGCCGCCGCCGAGGCCGGCACCAGCACCCGCAGCAGCAGGTCCTGGACCGCCTCCACGTCCGAGACGAGCCGGCTCAGGGCGTCGCCCGAGCGCTGCCGCAAGGTCGGCCGGGCGGCGAGGCTGGCGAAGACCCGGGCGCGGACGTCGGTGATCAGCCGCAGCACGGCGTCGTGCCCGGCGAGCCGCTCGGTGTAGCGGAGCACGCCCCGGCCGACCGCCAGCGCCCGGACCGCGACGATCGCCACGGTGAGGCGGTCCAGCGGGGGCCGGCCGGCGGCGCTCATCAGCAGCCAGGTCGCGGTGGCCATCAGGGCGAGGCCGGCGAACTCGGTGGCGGCGGCGAGCAGCCCCGCGCCGAGCAGCCGGTTCAGGTACGGCCGGGCCAGCCGCAGCACCGTTCGCTCGGGGGAGCGGGCGCGGGTCCCGGCGGAGCCGCCGGGCGGCATCGGCTCGTCGGTCATCGGGTCGCCTCCCCGGCCGCGGCCGGGGTCAGCTCCGTGACCCGGCCGTCCTCGATCCGCAGGATCCGGTCCGCGTCGGCGAGCAGCGCCGGCCGGTGCGCCACCAGCAGGGCCGTCCGCCCGGCCACCAGGCGGCGGGTGGCGTCGAGGACGACGGCCTCGCTCGCGGTGTCCAGCCGGGCGGTCGGCTCGTCGAGCAGCACCACCGGGGCGTCCCGCAGGAACGCGCGGGCCAGCGCGACCCGCTGCCGCTGCCCGCTGGACAGGCCGTGCCCGCGCTCGCCGAGCACGGTGGCGAGCCCGTCGGGCAGGCCGGCGACCACGTCGTCCAGGGCGGCGTCGCGGACGGCGGTGGCGAGGGCCGCGTCCGGGGTGTCGGGGGCGCCGAGCCGGATGTTGTCGGCCAGCGAGGCGGCGAAGAGGTGGGCCCGCTGCGGCACCCAGGCGACCTGGCGGCGCCAGGCGTCCAGGTCCGTGCCGGCGAGGTCCACCCCGCCGACGGTGACCCGGCCGGCGGTCGGGGCCACGAAGCCGAGCAGCAAGCCGAGCAGCGTGCTCTTGCCGGCGCCGCTCGGGCCGACGACCGCGACGCGTTCGCCCGGCCGGATGGTCAGCGTGACGTCGCGCAGCGCGGTGGTCCGCTCGTACGCGACGGTCACCGACTCGAACCGGATCTCGCCCCGGCCGTCCGGCGTCGCCGCGCCCCCGCCGGGTGCGACCGGCGCGGGGGCGGCGGCCGAGAGGGTCAGTGCCTCGTCCAGCGCGGTCAGGCCCTCCATGCTGGCGTGGAACCGGCTGCCGGCCGCCCGCAGCGGCAGGTACGCCTCCGGCGTGAGCAGCAGCACCAGCAGCGCGGTCTGGAGGGTCAGGCCGCCGCCGAGCAGCCGTACGCCCACCGGCACGGCGACCAGTGCCACCGAGAGGGTGGCGACCAGTTCCAGCACCAGGGCGGAGAGGAACGCGATCCGCAGCGTCTTCATGGTCGCCACCCGGTGCCCGTCGGCCATCCGGCGGACGGCGTCGGTCTGCGCCCGGGCCCGGCCGAACGCGCGCAGCGTGGGCAGCCCGGCGACCATGTCGAGGAAGTGCCCGCCGAGCAGGGAGAGCCGCCGCCACTGCCGCTCGGTGGCGGCCTGCGCCTGCCAGCCCAGCAGCGCGCCGAAGATCGGGATCAGCGGCAGGGTGGCCGCGATGATCAGCGCCGAGCTCCAGTCGGCGACGAAGACCCGCACCAGCACGGCGACCGGCACGGTGACGCTCAGCACGAGCTGCGGCAGGTAGCCGGTGAAGTAGGCGTCCAGCGCGTCCAGCCCGCGCCCGGCCAGCGTGGCGAGCTGCCCGGCGCGCTGGCCGGCGACCCAGCCGGGGCCCTGCCGCCCGACCGCCCCCAGCAGTTCCTCGCGCAGCGCCGCCTTGACCGTCGCCGCGACCCGCGCCGACACCGTGCCCTGCGCCCAGACCAGCAGCGAGCGGGCAGCCACCGCGGCGACGAAGCCGGCCAGGGCGGGCCGGTCCAGCCGCCCGTCGAACCCGGTCGCCAGCAGCGCGGCCAGCGCGGTGGCCTGCGCGACGACCAGCCCCGCGGCCAGCACGCCGAGCAGCGCGAGCACGGCGAGGTCGCGCCGGGCCGCGGGGACCCGGCGCAGCAGACGCGGGTCGAACGGACGGCGGTTCACCAGTACACCGGTGCCCTGCCGTCGGTCCGTCCCCGGAAAACCCACCAGCACATCGCCTGAAAGCCTAGTAGGGCCGGCAGGAGCGGCACCGTCAGCCAGCCCAGCAGCCGCAGCGTGGGCGCGCTCGCCGCCGCGTCGGCCACCGTCAGGGACGCGCCGGGGTCGACCGTGGAGACCAGCGCGTAGGGCCAGAGGGTCGCGCCGACCAGCGCCACCGGCAGCGCCAGGGCCGCCCCGGTGGCGGCGAAGGCCAGCCCGGGCCGCCGCCGGCCGAGCGCCACCCGGGCCGCCAGCACCGCCGCCACCAGCAGCAACGGCAGCAGTACGCCCACCGCGGGCTGCCGCGCGGCGGCGCGTACGTCGGCGGAGAGCAGGCCGAGCGCGGTGGCCGCGCCGACGGCGACGAGCGCCACCGGGACGAGCCGGCGGGCCAGCCGCCCGACCGGCGCGGCCTCGGCGGCCGGCAGCCGGAGAGTGAGGAAGGTCGCACCGTGCAGGGCGACCAGCGCGACGACGGCGAGGCCGGTGGCGGCCACGAACGGGGTGAACAGGTGGGTCACGCCGGCGACGTGCCCGTCGGCGTGCAGCGGCACGCCCTGGAGCAGCCCGGCCAGCAGGGCGCCCCAGCCGAGCGCGGCGAGCAGGCTGCCGACGACCACGATCCGGTCCCAGCCGGTGCGGGCCCGTGGGCTTGCCGGGCGGCTGCGCAGTTGCACGCCGACGGTAACCAGGATCACCCCGACCAGCGCGCCGACCACGGCCGGGTAGAAGCCGGAGAGCAGTTCCCCCTCCAGCACGGGGAAGGCGCCGAACAGGATGCCGACGGCGGCCACCAGCCAGACCTCGTTGCCGAGGAAGAACGGGCCGACGGCGTTCAGGGCGGCGCGGCGGCGGGCCGGGTCGGCGCCCCGGGCGAGCAGCAGGCCGACGCCGTAGTCGTAGCCGCCGAGCACCAGGTAGGTGGCGAAGAAGAGGCCGAGCAGGGCGTACCAGGCGAGTTCCACGTCGTCTCCTCAGGCGAAGGCGGGCTCGGGGCGGGGGTCGGCCGGCGGCTGCTGCGGCGGGCGGCCCAGGGCGGGGTCGTGCGCGCCCCGGGCGGCGTGCCGGGCCAGCAGGACCCAGTTGGTGACGGCGAGGGTGCCGAGCAGCAGGCTGAATCCGATCAGCGAGGCGAGCATCAGCGCGGGGTCGACCGGCGACACCGCCCGGTCCACCGGCAGCAGCCCGTACGCGACCCAGGGCTGGCGGCCGACCTCGCGGGCGATCCAGCCGAGGATCACCGCGACGAACGGCAGCGGCAGGGCGAGCAGGATGAGCCAGAGCGGGAAGCGCAGCCGGACGGCCCAGTCCCGCCAGAGCAGGGGAAGCAGCAGCCAGAGCAGGCCGAGACCGAAGCCGATCAGGATCATGAAGCCGAGTCCGACGCTGGCCAGCACGGGCGGGGTGTAGTCGCCGGGGCCGAATCGGGTGGTCCACTCGGCGACCAGGGCGTCCGCGTCCGGGTTGCCGCCGAACTTGGTGGGCTGCACCTGCCCGACCGGGCCGAACTGGGCGAAGCCGAAGCCCTGCACCATGGTGATCGACAGCGCCGCGGTGACCAGGCCGATCCGCAGCGAGGTGCGGAACAGGACGAAGTCCGGGGTGCGCCGGATCAGGTGCCAGGCGCTGACCGCGGCCATCAGCATCCCGCCGACCAGCAGCGCGGCGAAGACCACGTGGCCGAAGGCCATGCCGAGGCTGGGGTTGGTCAGCAGCGCGGTGAAGTCGGTGAGGTGGGCGACGCCGTCGCGCACCTCGTAGCCGACCGGGTTCTGCAGCCAGGAGTTGGCCACCATGATCCAGAACGCCGAGGCGTACGCGGTGAGCGCCACACCCCAGAGCAGGGCGAGGTGGACGCCCTTGCGCAGCCGGTGCCAGCCGAAGATCCACATACCGAGAAACGTCGACTCCAGGAAGAACGCCACCAGCGTCTCGATGGCCAGCGGCGCCCCGAAGACGTTGCCGACGTAGCGCGACAGGCCGCTCCAGTTCAGCCCGAACTGGAACTCCATCACGATGCCGGTGGCGATACCGAGCACGTAGTTGATTACGTAGAGCTGGCCCCAGAAGCGGGTCAGCCGTTCGTAGACCGGCTTGCCGGTCAGCACGGCGGTGGTCTGCAACCCCACGAGCAGGGTGACCAGGCCGAGGGTGACCACCACGAACAGGAAGTGGATCGAGGTGGTGGTGGCGAACTGCAGGCGGGCGAGGAGCAGCGTGTCCATGGCCGGCTCTCCGTACTGTCGGCTCACTTGTCGTAGTGAGCCTACACGTAGGTTGCCTACACATGACTACTACGCATTGTCGTAGAAAAGAGTACGACAATGCGTAGTAGTTTGGGGGCGCGTCGGACGCCCCCGGGTCAGTTGAGGAAGAGCGAGATCGGCAGGACGGCCAGCGTGGTGGCCACCGACAGGGCGACGGCGCCGAGCACCCGGGGCGGCCGGTCGGCGATCAGCAGGCGCTGCACCCGGACGTCCAGGTCACGGTCGCCGAGACCGAGGGCACCGGCCGGAGTGATCCGACTCCCGGCTGCGGCGAACCGGCGCAGCGCGCGGCCCAGCGCCTCGGGGTGCGCCTCCCGGGCCTTGTCGTCGGCGCGCATCTCGACCAGCAACGCGACCCGCTCGTGGATCCCGCGCACCCAGCCGAACCGGGGCAGCGCCCGGCAGAGCGCGGTGAACGGGAGCAGCACCAGGTCGTGCCGTTCCTGGGCGTGGGCCCGCTCGTGGCTGAGCACCGCCGCCAACTCGGCGCGGTCCAGCAGGCTGAGCGTCCCGGCGCTGACCACCACCTGCGGTTTCACCCCCGGCAGGCAGTACGCCGCCGCGCTCGGGTGGTCGAGCACGAGCGCGCCGGGTGCCGCCGGATCGTTCCGGGCCACCAGGGCGAGCAGGTCCCGGTGCCGGCGCTGGGCGCGCAGCGTGTGGAGCAGGGTGCGTACGGTCGCGGTCAGCAGCACGGCGCCGATGCCGAAGCCGAAGGCGACCAGGCTCAGCTGGACGGGCCCGAGCCCGGGCGGCAGGGTGCCGTGCACCAGATCGCCGCCCAGGGCCAGCAGCGCGCTCCCGGTCGGCCGCTCGTACGGAGCCAGACCCACCGCGATCGGCAGGCCCACCTCGGAGAGGCCGAGCGCCAGCCCGATCGCCTGCCAGCAGAGGATCGCGACCCGGGGGCTGCGCCACGGCCAGGTGGAGCGGGCCAGCACCTGCGCGGTCAGCAGGCAGGCCAGCATCGACGCGGCGAAGTGCAGAGCGTACGCCACGGCCGTCGCCCTACCGGTCCGCGACCTCGTCGGCGACGGGCGGGCGGACGACCCGGTCGGTCGGCGCCTCGACCCGGTCGGTCAGCTCACCCGGAGCAGCCGGCATGCCGCCGGCGGCCTCGGCGGCCAGCGCGGCGCGCAGCACCTCGGCCTCGGTGCCGGTCACCGAGTGGGCGAAGCGCACCAGCGCGGCGTCCCGGCTGCCGCCGAGGTCGAGGGCGTCGAGCATGAGCTGGGCGATGTGCGCCTCGCGGCTGGCGGCGGCCCGGTAGCGCCAGGCCCGCCCCTCCCGCTCGCGCTGCACCATGCCCTTGCCGGCCAGCCGGTCCAGCACGGTCATCACCGTGGTGTACGCCAGCTCGCGGCCGTCCAGCGCGTCGGCCACCTCGCGCACGGTGATCCCGTCCGACGCGGCGGGGACCGAGTCCCACAGCACGTCCATCACCGCACGTTCGAGATCACCAAGCCGAGTCACGCCGCAATCCTACCCCTGGTAGTAGACCCGTCTCAGGCCAGCACACCCGAGCCGCCCCTCCCCGGGGCAGCACACCTGAGCCCGACCCCCGTCCGCGGACCTGGCCGAAGAGGGTTTCGGGGGGAGCCCGCCCGCGGAGGGATCAAGCCTGACCGCCCGGAGCGGGTGGGCTCCCCCCGAAACCCCACGCGGGCCGACCGCGACCTCACACCCCCTTGGGGTGCCAGACCGTCTTCGTCTCCAGGAGGCTGGTCATCCGCGTGATCCCCGGATCGGCGAACCAGTCGTGGTCGGCCGGGGCCGGCCGGAGCACCCGCTTCAGGTTCTCCGCCGCCTTGACCTCCAGCTCCGCCGCCAGTTCGGCGTCGGTCACCCCGGTCAGGTCGATCGCGTTGACGTCCATGTGGCTCGCCAGCGTCGGCACGGTCTCCGACAGGCGGCCGGTCAGGATGTTGACCACCCCGCCCGGCAGGTCGGAGGTGGCCAGCACCTCGGCCAGGGTCACCGCGGCCAGCGGCGCCGCCGGCGAGGCCGCCACCACGACGGTGTTGCCGGTGACGATCGCCGGGGCGATCACGCTGACCAGGCCGAGCAGCGCCGGCTGCTCCGGGGCGGCCACCGCCACCACGCCGGTGGGCTCCGGCGAGGAGAGGTTGAAGTACGGCCCGGCGACCGGGTTGGCGCCGCCGTACACCTGGGGGAGCTTGTCGGACCAGCCCGCGTACCAGACCCAGCGGTCGACCGCCGCGTCCACCTCGTCGCCGGGCACGCCGAGGGCGACGAACTGCTCGCGCCGGCCCTCCAGCATCTCGGCCACCCGGTAGAGGATCTGACCCCGGTTGTACGCGGTCGCCCCGGCCCAGCCCTTCACGGCGGCCCGGGCGGCGACGACGGCGTCCCGCGCGTCCTTGCGGGAGGCCAGGGAGACATTCGCGTCCTGCACGAGATACGACCGTCCCGACTCGCTGCGCGGGAACTTCCCGCCGATGAAGAGCTTGTACGTCTTGCGTACCGCGACCCGCTCAGACATTGAGGTAGCCCTCCAGCCCGTGCCGGCCGCCCTCGCGACCGTAGCCCGACTCCTTGTAGCCGCCGAACGGCGAGGTGGGATCGAACTTGTTGAACGTGTTGGCCCAGACCACGCCGGCGCGCAGCCGGTCGGCCATCCACAGGATCCGGGAGCCCTTGTCGGTCCAGATCCCGGCCGACAGCCCGTACGGCGTGTTGTTGGCCTTCTCGACGGCCTCGGCCGGGGTGCGGAACGTCAGCACGGACAGCACCGGGCCGAAGATCTCCTCGCGGGCGATCCGGTGTGCCTGGGTGACCCCGGTGAAGATCGTCGGCGCGAACCAGAAGCCGCGCTCGGGCAGCTCGCACGGCGGCGACCAGCGCTCGGCGCCCTCGGCGGATCCGGCCTCGGACAGCTCCCGGATCCGCGCGAGCTGGGCGGCGGAGTTGATCGCGCCGATGTCGGTGTTCTTGTCCAGCGGGTCGCCGACGCGCAGCTGGGCCATCCGCCGCTTCAGCGACTCCAGCACCCGGTCGGCGACCGACTCCTGCACCAGCAGTCGGGAGCCGGCGCAGCAGACGTGCCCCTGGTTGAAGAAGATGCCGTTGACGATCCCCTCGACCGCCTGGTCGACCGGGGCGTCGTCGAAGACGATGTTGGCCGCCTTGCCGCCCAGTTCCAGGGTGAGCTTCTTGCGGGTGCCGGCCACCGCGCGGGCGATGGCCCGGCCCACCTCGGTCGAGCCGGTGAAGGCGACCTTGTCCACGCCCGGGTGCTCGACCAGCGCGCGGCCGGTCTCGCCGGCGCCCGTGACGATGTTGACCACCCCGGCGGGCAGGTCGGCCTGCTGGCAGATCTCGGCGAAGAGCAGGGCGGTCAGCGGGGTGGTCTCGGCCGGCTTCAGCACGACCGTGTTGCCGGCGGCGAGGGCCGGGGCGATCTTCCAGGCCAGCATCAGCAATGGGAAGTTCCACGGGATGACCTGCGCGGCCACGCCGAGCGGCTGCGGGTTCGCGCCGAAGCCGGCGTACGGGAGCTTGTCGGCCCAGCCGGCGTAGTAGAAGAAGTGCGCGGCGACCAGGGGCAGGTCGACGTCGCGGGACTCCTTGATCGGCTTGCCGTTGTCCAGCGACTCCAGCACCGCCAGCTCGCGGGAGCGCTCCTGGATGATCCGGGCGATCCGGAACAGGTACTTGGCCCGGTCCCGGCCCGGCATCGGACCCCAGACCTTCTCGTACGCCTGCCGGGCGGCGCGGACGGCGCGGTCCACGTCCTGCGCGCCGGCCTCGGCGACCTCGGCGAGCACCTCCTCGGAGGCCGGGTTGATCGACTTGAAGCTGCCGCCGTCGGTCGGGTCGACGAACTTCCCGTCGACGAAGAGCCCGTACGAGGGCTTGATGTCCACCACCGAGCGGGACTCGGGGGCGGGTGCGTATTCGAACATCGGCTCTCAGTCCAGGGTGAAGTAGTCGGGACCGGAGTAGGTGCCGGTCGTCAGCTTGGTGCGCTGCATGAGCAGGTCGTTGAGCAGGCTGGAGGCGCCGAACCGGAACCAGTCCGGGTCCAGCCAGTCCGCGCCGACGGTCTCGTTGACCATCACCAGGTACTTGATCGCGTCCTTGGTGGTCTTGATGCCGCCGGCCGGCTTCACGCCGACCTGCCGGCCGGTGGCGGCGCGGAAGTCGCGGACCGCCTCCAGCATCACCAGGGTCACCGGCGGGGTGGCGGCCACCGGGACCTTGCCGGTGGAGGTCTTGATGAAGTCGCCGCCGGCAAGCATCGCCAGCCAGGAGGCGCGGCGCACGTTGTCGTACGTGGCCAGCTCGCCGGTCTCCAGGATGACCTTGAGGTGGGCGTCCCCGCAGGCTTCCTTGGTGGCCACGATCTCGTCGTAGACCTCCTTGTAGCGGCCGGCGAGGAACGCGCCCCGGTTGATCACCATGTCGATCTCGTCGGCGCCGGCCGCGACGGCGGCCCGGGTGTCGGCGAGCTTGACCTCCAGCGGCGCCTGACCCGACGGGAACGCGGTCGCCACGCTGGCCAGGTGCACCCCACTGCCGCGCAGCACCTCGGCGACGTGCGGGACCATCGAGGGATAGACGCAGACCGCCCCGACGTGTGGGCAGGACGGGTCGGCCGGGTCGGGGCGCAGCGCCTTGGCGGCCAGCGCCCGCACCTTGCCGGGGGTGTCCGCCCCCTCCAGGGTGGTCAGGTCGACCATCCGGATCGCCAGGTCGATGGCCTGCGCCTTGGCGGTGGTCTTGATGGAGCGGGTGCCGAGCTGCGCCGCCCGCTGCTCCGCGCCGACCTGGTCCACGCCGGGCAGGCCGTGCAGGAAGGTCCGCAGAGCGGTCTCGGATCGTCCCAGCTCGGAGAGTTCCGACCGGGCCGACGTCGCTGTCGCCGTCATGCTCCGAAGTCTACGCATCCGACCGATGCGTGATCTTGGTCACGGTGCCGTCGGTCGATCCGGGTGGTGAGCGACGTCGCTGCTCCGCCCGCACTCGCAGTGCGGGCGCGGGCGGACCGGTAGGTTGAGCGATCGTGGACGTACACGTCATTGACCATCCGCTCGCCCAGTCGCGGCTGACCGCCATGCGGGACGCGCGCACCGACTCCTCCTCGTTCCGGGCGGCGCTGCACGAACTCACCACCATGCTGGTGTACGAGGCCGCGCGCTCGTTCCCGATCGAGAAGTACCCGGTGCAGACCCCCGTCACCGGCACCGAGGGCACCCGGCTGGCCAATCCGCCGCTGCTCGTGCCGGTGCTGCGGGCCGGCCTGGGCATGGCCGACGCCGCGCTCGGCCTGCTGCCGGAGTCCTCGATGGGCTTCGTCGGCCTGGCCCGCGACGAGGAGACGTACGAGCCGCGCGCCTACATGGAGTCGCTGCCCCGGGACCTGAGCGGCCTGCCGGTGCTGGTGCTCGACCCGATGCTCGCCACCGGCGGCTCGCTGGAGCACTGCTGCCGGCTGCTGGCCGACCGGGGCTGCACCGACATCACCGTGCTCTGCGTGCTCGCCGCGCCCGTCGGCATCGAGCGGCTGGAGCGCTCCGGCCTGCCGTTGTGCCTGGTCACCGCCTCGATCGACGAGGGCCTCAACGACCGGATGTTCATCGTGCCGGGCCTCGGCGACGCCGGCGACCGCCAGTTCGGCGGCATGCCCCGCTTCTAGGCGGAGCCCCCACACCACGCCACCCGCCCCGGTATCGCCGGGGCGGGTGCCCCCGGCCGACAGGGCCGTCCCACCCGGCCGGTGACTTCCCGCCCGGTCGCCGGTAACGATCCGCCCCGCCCGCGACACATACCTGGTGTCCCTGTCAGGAACTGCGGTCGGGAGATCGATCAGATGAAACCCGTGGGTGAGCGGGACGAGGGCTGGTTCACCAGCCTCTACGCCACGCACTACCCGGACATCGTCAGGTACGGCCTGCGCCGGCTTCCCGATGCCGACGCGGCAGTCGAACTCGCCCAGGACGTGTTCGTCGTCGTCTGGCGGCGGCGCGGCGAGGTGCCCGAACGCGCCCTTCCGTGGCTCTACGCCGTCGCGCGTCACGTGGTGGCGAACCGGTGGCGGTCCCGGCGCGGTGGTCCGAGCCTGCTCCCGCTCGCCGAGGCGGACCACGTACCGGCACGAATCGTCGAGCCCGACGCCGTCGCGCCGGTGCTCGACCTGCACCGGGCGCTGCGCACGCTGCCCGAAGCAGACCAGGAGATCCTCCGGCTGGTCGGCTGGGAGGACCTGAGCGTCGCGGATGCCGCCGTCGTCCTGGGCTGCACCCGGTCCGCCGCCGCCGTGCGGCTCTACCGGGCCCGGCGCCGACTGCGCACCGCCCTGGCCGCCCCCACCCCCGCCCGCGGCGCCCGGCCGGCGTCCGCCCACGTCTGAGAGGAGCAGCATGCGCACCAAGCAGCAGGTCCGGGAGCTTCTTCAGCCGGCCGACCCGGCGCGTGACGTCGTCGTACCGCCGGCACCGTTCTCCGCACACGACGTGATCCTCCGCGCCGAGGACGCGACCGCGACGCCGGCCGGGCCGGCTCGGTCGGTGACGCCCCGGCGCGCCGTGCTGGTCGGCGCAGCCGCCACGGTGGCCGCGCTCGGCTCCGCCGGCATGGTGCGTGTGCTGCGGGATGGGACGGTGCCCGCCGACCCGACCCTGCCGCAGCCGGTCGATGGGGCCGTGCTCCAACCGGTGGCCTACGAGGTCGCCGCTGGCGCCGAACCAGCCGGGCCGCACCTGCGGGCACTTGCCGCGCGCCTCGCGGACGCGCCGCACGACGGAGCCCGTGGCCGCTACGCCTACCACCGGGTCAAGTCCTGGGGAGGCATGATCACGGAGTCTCCCGAGGGTCACATGATGAGCTACGTGCAGGAACGCCGCAGCTGGGCGGCGCACGACGGCGGCCGGTGGTCGGACACGAGAGTCCTGGACGTCGAGTTCCCCGACGCGGCGTCCCGGGAGTACTGGTCCACCCGGATGCGGGCGACCGCGACCCGGCCCAGCCCCAGCGGGTCGTCCGCGCCCCAGGGAAGGCCTGTGGAGGAGCCACGCGGCTGGGAGGAGCGACGGCTGCCGAACGATCGGCGGGCGCTTGCGCGCGAACTCCTGACCGGTCAACCGGCCGGCGACGTGGCCAAGAGGGTCTATGACACCTTCGCCCGTCACCTCGTGCCGCGGCGGACCCGGGCCGACATCCTCACCCTCCTGGCGGACAAGCCCGGCTTCGTGTGGCGCGGCCGGGTCGTCGACCGGGCCGGCCGTTCGGGCGTGGCGGTCACCGCCGACCTCACCCCACCGGCGGACGGGCCGCAGATCCCGCAGCGGGCGCAGATGCTGCTGGTCTTCGACTCGTCAACCGGTGACCTGCTCGCCCACGAGTACCTGGAGCTGGCCCCACGGCGGCGCGTCCTGCACTACGCGTTGCTGATCGAGGCCACTCGTACCGACACGCTCGGCTGACCACCACGATCGTCCGGGCGGGTGGAGCAGGCACTTCACCTGCCCCGACGACGGCGGAGGCGAGGAGGCGTACGGGGGCGGCGGCGCGCCATCGACGTCGAGTTGGTGCGCGGAATGCGCGCACCCGCTAGCGTCTCCGGCCATGACTGGTGTTGCTCTCGCCGAAGAGCTGCTTCTCCTCGCGTACGACGACGAGACCGGCAAGGCGACCATGCCGCGGATCAGCCTCGACCTGGGGATGGCCGCCGCGGTGCTGATCGAGTTGGCCCTGGCCGGGCGGATCGTGTATTCCGAGGGGGCCCTGACGGTGGCCGACCCGACGCCCACCGGCGAGCCGCTCGTCGACGGGGTGCTCGCCCGCATCGCCGCCGACACCCCGCACAGCCCGTCGTCCTGGGTGCAGCGGCTGCGGCACGGCCTGCGCGACAAGATCCTCGACGCCCTGTGCACCCAGGGCGTGGTGCGGGACGTCGACGAGACCGAGCTGGGCTTCATCCACGTGCACCGCTACCCGACGGTGGATCCCGCCGTCGAGGCGGACACCCGGCGCCGGCTCGCCGAGGCGCTGGCCGACGGGCAGCTCCCCGACGAGCGGACCGCCGCCCTGGCCACCCTGGTCGCGGTGCTGCGGATGGAGCCGGCCCTGGGCCTGACCGGCGACGCGGCCGGGGAGGCCCGCCGCCGCCTGGAGGAGATCGCCGGCGGCGCCGGCTTCTCCGGCAACGTCAGCCTCGACGACTCGGTCGTCCGCCCCTCGGTGGGCCTGGTCGTGGCCGCCCTGGGGAGCGCGGTGGACGCCGCCCTCGGCCCGCGCCGCTGACACGACGCGCACGCCAGCGATCCGGCTCTGCCCGCGCCGCTGATGCCACGCGCACGCCCCGATCCGACACCACCCCCGGCCCCTTTGCTCTGCTTCAACCCACGCAACACGTGTGGCGCGTTTCCGTTGCGTCGGGTGAAGCAGAGCAAAGGGCGCAGGGGGCGGGTGCCCGGAAGCCCGATCAGAGACCGAGAGCGGCCGCGATCTCCGCGCGCAGGGCCGCGACGGCCTCCGCGGCCCGGGCGCGGGCCGCGGCGACGTCGCCGTCCGCCACCGGCTCCACCACCTCCAGGTACGCCTTCAGCTTCGGCTCGGTGCCGGACGGCCGGATCACCACCCGCGCGGCCCCGGTGCGCAGGATCACCACGTCCGCCTCGGGAAGCAGGTCCTGCGCCTCCGTGACCGGGTGGCCGAGCAGCGCGGTCGGCGTCGCGGCGCGGATCCGGGCCATGGCGTCGGCGATCACCCGCAGGTCGTCCACCCGCACCGAGAGCTGGTCGGTGTGGTGCACGCCGAACTCGGCGGCCAGCTCGTCCAGCCGGTCGGTCAGGGTGCGTCCCTGCGTCTTCAGCCCGGCGGCCAGCTCGGCCACCGTCAGCGCGGCGGTGATGCCGTCCTTGTCGCGGACGTGCTCCGGGGCGACGCAGTAGCCGAGCGCCTCCTCGTAGCCGTAGACCAGCGGCTCGGCCCCGCCGCCGGCCCGCACGATCCACTTGAACCCGGTCAGCGTCTCGTCGTACGGCAGGCCCCGGGCGGCGCACATGGCCCGCAGCAGGGACGACGACACGATCGTGGTGGCGTACAGGCCGGTGACGCCGCGCCTCATCAGGTGGTCGGCCAGCAGCACGCCCACCTCGTCACCGCGCAGCATCCGCCAGCCGGGCCGGTCGGCGTCCGGCTCCGTGGGACCGGCGACCTCCCCGCGGGCGCTCGCCGCCGGGCCGGTGTCCCGGACGACGACCGCGCAGCGGTCCGCGTCCGGGTCGTTGGCGATGGCGATGTCCGCGCCGGTCGACTCGGCGAGGGCGACCAGCCGGTCCACCGCTCCCGGCTCCTCCGGGTTGGGGAAGGAGACGGTCGGGAACGCCGGGTCCGGCTCCGCCTGCTCGGGCACCACCCCCGGCACCGGGAAGCCGGCCCGGGCGAAGGCCGCGGTGAGCACCGCCGCCCCCACCCCGTGCAGCGGCGTGTACGCCACTGCCAGGTCGCGCGGCCCGTCCGGGTCGATCACTCCGGTGGCCCGCTCCACGTAGGAGGCCACCACGTCGTCGCCGAGGACCTGCCCGGCCGGGCCGAGCGGCACCTCGGCCAGCGGGCCGACCGACCGGATCGCGGCCTCGATGCCGGCGTCGGCCGGCGGCACGATCTGCGCGCCCGCCCCGAGCGCCCCGCCCAGCTCCGCGCCGAGGTAGACCTTGTAGCCGTTGTCCTGCGGCGGGTTGTGGCTGGCGGTCACCATCACCCCGGCGACCGCCCCGAGGTGCCGCACCGCGTACGCGAGCACCGGGGTGGGCAGCGGGCGGGGGAGCAGCAGCGCCGGGCGCCCCGCGCCGGTGGCGACCTGGGCCGTCCGCTCGGCGAACTGCCGGGAGCCGTGCCGGGCGTCGTACCCGATCACCAGCGGGCCGGAGCCGCCCTGGGCCGCGAGCCAGGCGACCAGGCCGGCGGCGGCCTGGGTGACCACCGCGAGGTTCATCCCGTTCGGGCCGGCGCGCAGCGGGCCGCGCAGCCCGGCGGTGCCGAAGGTCAACGGGCCGGCGAACCGGTCGGCCAGCTCCGGGGCGCTCGCCGGCAGGCGGTCGAGCACCGCCCGAAGCTCGTCCCGGCTGGCCGGGTCGGGGTCGTCGTCGAGCCAGCGCCGTGCTTGCTCGCGAATGTCGTCGATGTCAGTGGTTTCCGCCGGCATGCCTCTTGATAGCACGCCGGCGGATCACCGCTTCTCTTCCCCTGTGATCAGCCGGCGTCGGTGAGCTGGAACGTCTTCACCATCTCGTCGAAGATCGGCTTGCTCTCGGCGAACTTGGCGTCGGTGGAGGTGAGGTAGAACGAGTACGACTTGCCGTCGTGGACCACGCCGCGCCAGACACCGTGCCGCTTGGCCTCGCCCTCGCCGCAGGTGTACTCGAACTCGGCCGCCTGCTTGCCGACCCACTCCATCTCGTTCATGGCGAGCTGGGCGTACGGCTTCGCGCAGGACTTGGAGCGGTTCTTCAGACCGTCCTCGGCGACCTCGGCCCAGCGGATCGAGGTGGTGCGGAAGTCCTCCACCAGGATCCGCACCTTGCGGCCCTCGTCCTGCGGGTCGACGTAGTCGACCCAGTTGCCGGCGCTCTTGCGCTCCCAGCCCTGCGGCACCATGACCCGCACGCCCTTGCCGGAGTGCTCCTTCATCTCGGGCGCGCCGCCGGCCGGGGCCGCCGTGGTCGGGGCGGTCTGCGGAACCGTCGGCGTGTCGTCGCCGGTGAACAGGACGACCGCCCCGATCAGCAGCACCACGGCCAGGCCGCCGGCGGCGGCGAGCTGCACCTTGCGGGGCCAGCCCTTGACGGTGCCGACGACCTGGTTGCCGATCGCGCCCACCCGGCCGCCGAGCCCGCCGCCGGGACCGCCCGCGGCCGGCGCGGTGGCGGGGGTCGCCCAGGGCTGCCCGGTGCCCGGCACCGACCACTGGCCCCCGCCGTACGTGCCGCCGAGGTGCTGGGTGGCCTCCGGCGGGCCGCCGAAGACGGGGGCGCCCACGCCCACCCGCTGGGTGGCGTCCGGCTGCCCGAAGGCGGGCGCGCCGGTCCCCATCCGCTGGGTGGCGTCCGGCTGGCCGCCGAACCCGACCAGGCCGGCCGCGTTGGTGCGCAGCTGCTGGGTGGCGTCGGAGCCGGCGACCTGCGGCGTGGCCTCGGGGCCGCCGTAGGTGCGGCCGGCCGGCGCGGGGGTGCCCGGGGCCGGCATCGCGCCGGTGGGGGTGTGCAGCGGCCCGGCCAGCGCGTCGGCGCTGGTGTCCTCCATCGCGGTGGGGCTGGCGGGGAGGGCGGCCTGCGCGGGGCGCTCGCCCCGGCGCAGCGCGGCCAGCCGGTCGGTGAGCGACTCGCCGGGGTTGAGCATCGCCCGCCCGCCGATCTGCCCGGTCGGCTTCGGCTGCTCGGGCTGGGCGGCCGGCGGGGCGGGCAGCGGCCGCTGCTGCACCGGCACGACCGAGTACGGGTCGGTCATCGAGTTCACCGCGGCGGCGTTGCTGGTCAGCGGGCCGGCGAGCAGCTCGCGCAGCATCGCCCGGGCGGTGTGCACGTCGAGGCGGCGGGCCGGGTCCTTCTCCAGCAGGCCCATCAGCACCCGGGTCAGCGGCCCGCTGCGCTGCGGCGGGGCGGGCGGGTCCTCGACCACCGCGTGCATGGTCTCGATCGGGTCGCCCTTGTCGAACGGGGGCCGCCCCTCCACCGCCGTGTAGAGCGTGACGCCCAGCGAGAACAGGTCGCTCGGTGGGCCGAACTCCTGGCCCATCGCCCGCTCCGGGGAGATGAAGTGCGGCGAGCCGAGCACCATCCCGGGGGTGGTGAGCTGCACGTCGGTGGGCATCCGGGCCACGCCGAAGTCGGTCAGCACGCAGCGGCCGTCGGCGCAGATCAGGACGTTGGCCGGCTTGACGTCGCGGTGCAGCACGCCGATCGCGTGCGCCACCTCCAGCGCGCCGAGCAGCGCTATGCCGATCTTGGCGACCACCCGCTGCGCGACCGGCCCGTCCTCGATCACCATGTCGGCGAGGCTGCGGGCGTCGAGCAGCTCCATCACGATCCAGGGCCGGCCGCCCTCGGTGACCACGTCGTAGACCTGCACGACGGCCGGGTGCTGGATCGCGGCCGCCGCGCGGGCCTCGCGCAGGGTGCGCTCGTACATGGCGTCGCGGTCGCTGGGGGCCAGACCCGGGGGCAGGACGACCTCCTTGACGGCGACGTCCCGCCGCAGGAGCGTGTCTGTGGCACGCCAGACCGTGCCCATGCCGCCGTTGCCCACCGCGGAACGCAGCGAGTAACGACCACCGATGGTCGTGCCGGGGGTCGCGCGTCCGTTGGGGGGACTGACTGGTCCGCCGCTCCACGTCGGGATCTGAGTCACAGAAAAGCCACCGGGGGAAATCGAGGGGGGCTGGGACACAACTCCCCTATCTTGCTGGTTCCGACGCCCGATGCGAAACCCGACGCGACGGACGTTTACCGAACTGGACCATACGTGCCTTGACGTTCACCTCTTGTCGATGTCCACGGGTCGGGGTGTGCGCTATCCCTCACCCGCCGACGCCGTCGCGCGTCCTACCATCCGCTAATGAGCGAACGGCGGTCAAGCGAGTCCGGTTTCCCGATCAAGGGCGTCTACACGGCCGCCGACCTTCCCGAGGACCTGGACTCCCGGCTGGGCGGCCCGGGCGAGTTCCCGTACACGCGGGGGGTCTACCCCACCATGTACACCTCCCGCCCCTGGACGATGCGCCAGTACGCCGGCTTCGGCACCGCCACCGAGTCCAACGCGCGGTACCACCAGTTGTTGCGGGCCGGCACGATGGGCCTCTCGGTCGCCTTCGACCTGCCGACGCAGATGGGCTACGACTCCGACGACCCGATCGCGCACGGCGAGGTGGGCAAGGTCGGGGTGGCCATCGACTCGATCGAGGACATGCGGCTGCTCTTCGACGGCATCCCGCTGGACAAGGTCTCCACGTCGATGACCATCAACGCGCCCGGCTCGGTGCTGCTCCTGCTCTACCAGCTCGTGGCCGAGGAGAACGGCGTCCCCGGCACGGCGCTGAACGGCACGATCCAGAACGACATCCTCAAGGAGTACATCGCCCGGGGGACGTACATCTTCCCGCCGAAGCCCTCGCTGCGGCTGGTCGCCGACACCTTCGGCTACTGCCGCAAGGAGGTGCCGAAGTGGAACACCATCTCCATCTCCGGCTACCACATGGCCGAGGCCGGCGCGACGCCCGCGCAGGAGATCGCGTTCACCCTGGCCAACGGCGTCGAGTACGTCCGGGCCGCGCTCGCGGCGGGGCTGGCCGTGGACGACTTCGCACCCCGGTTGTCGTTCTTCTTCGTCGCCCGCACCACGCTGCTGGAGGAGGTGGCGAAGTTCCGGGCCGCCCGGCGGATCTGGGCCCGGCTGATGCGCGACGACTTCGGCGCCAAGGACCCGAAGTCGATGATGCTGCGCTTCCACACCCAGACGGCGGGCGTGCAGCTCACCGCCCAGCAGCCCGAGGTGAACCTGGTCCGGGTGGCCGTGCAGGGGCTCGGCGCGGTGCTCGGCGGCACGCAGTCGCTGCACACCAACAGCTTCGACGAGGCCATCGCGCTGCCCACCGAGAAGGCGGCCCGGCTGGCGCTGCGTACCCAGCAGGTGCTGGCGTACGAGACCGACCTGACCGCCACCGTCGACCCGTTCGCCGGCTCGTACGTGGTGGAGGCGATGACCGCCGAGATCGAGGCGGCGGCGACCGAGCTGATGGACCGGGTCTTCGACCACGGTTCGGCGGTCGACGCCATCGAGGCGGGCTTCCAGAAGCGGGAGATCGAGCAGTCCGCGTACCGGATCGCGCAGGAGATCGACTCCGGCGAGCGGGTGGTGGTGGGCCTCAACCGGTTCGCCATCGACGAGGAGGAGCCGTACGAGCCGCTGCGGGTCGACCCGGCGATCGAGGCGGCGCAGGCCGACCGGCTGGCCCGGCTGCGCGCCGAGCGGGACGCGGGCGCGGTCGAGCGGGCGCTGGCGGAGCTGCGGGCCGCCGCCGAGGGCACGGAGAACGTGCTCTACCCGATGAAGGAGGCGCTGCGGGCCCGCGCCACCGTCGGCGAGGTCTGCGGCACCCTGCGCCAGGTGTGGGGGCTGCACCGCCCGGCCGACCGCTTCTGACCGCTTCTGACCTCACCGGCCGTCGGCCGTTCCGGCGGATTCCGCAGGCCGGTCGGTCGGGGCGTTTGCGCAGGTCGCGCCGCGTGCCGGGCGAGCGCTACAGTCGGAGTCAGTTCCCGTCGCCGATCGGCGACGCAGACCGCGGAGCAGGCCCGGCGACGCCGCCGGAGGGGCTTCCGCGTGCGGCGGGGCGGCGTGGCCCACCGGTCACGGCGGTTGCCGGATGGGTTCGGGGGTATCCCGACGGGGTGGAACCGGACGCACAGGGTGTGCGGTCGTTCCGTGCTCGGCCGTGTGACCGTCTTCGGGGCCTCGCCGCCGACAGCGGTCGCGTAATTGTCGGAGTGTCAGTTCACCGGACCGACTAATGCGACAATTCGGAACGACGGCTCCCGAGATCGGCGTCGATTCGGTGACGACCGGGTCGGTTACGCGGTGTAGGAGGTGTGGGGCAGATGACGGCGTTCGAACGCGATCTACCTGCTGTCCCGCAGATCTACGAACGCTCCCAGCAGGGCATTCGTGACGCTGCGCGCTCTGATCATCACCGGAACGACGTTGCGCAGCGTCACCGCCGGAGGTCTAGGCTGTCTGCTGTTCCTGATGATCCATCCATCTCTAGTGAACGAGAATTCGACGTGACGAGTGCGTTGACGCTGCCGACCGGCAACCAGCTGGCGTCGTCCTGGCCGGAGGCGCCGTCCGGGTCCCAGCCCCTGCCGTTCGAGCTGGACCACCTGCTCGCCCTCCGGGTGCCCGGGCTGATCGCCACCCGCCGTCACCTCCACTCGCATCCGGAGCTCTCCGGCGAGGAGTTCGAGACGGCCGCCCTGATCGCCCGGGAGCTCTCCCTGGCGGGGCTGAGCCCGCGACTGCTCCCCAAGGGCAACGGGGTCATCTGCGACATCGACGGCCGCCCCGACGGCCCGGTGGTCGCGCTGCGCGCCGACATCGACGCGCTGCCGCTGACCGACTCGAAGGACGTGCCGTACCGCTCCACCGTGGACGGCGTCTGCCACGCCTGCGGCCACGACGTGCACACCACCGTCATGCTCGGCGTCGGCATGCTGCTGGCGCAGCTCGCCGACCTCGGCGAACTGCCCGGCCGGGTCCGGCTGATCTTCCAGCCGGCCGAGGAGATCCTGCCCTGCGGCTCGCTGGAGGTCATCGAGGCCGGCGGCCTCGACGACGTGGTGCAGATCTTCGCGCTGCACTGCGACCCGAACCAGCCGGTCGGCAAGGTCGGCCTGCGGGTCGGCCCGATCACCGCCGCCGCCGACAACGTCACCGTCCGGCTCACCGGCCCCGGCGGGCACACCGCCCGGCCGCACCTGACCGTCGACCTGGTCGACGCGCTGGGCCGCCTGATCACCGAGGTGCCGGCCCTGGTCAGCCGCCGGGTGCCGGCCAACAGCGGGCTGCTGCTGGTGTTCGGCCACGCCTCGGCCGGCACCCGTTACAACGTCATCCCCTCCGAGGCGTGCGCCTCCGGCACCCTGCGGGTGATGGACCGCGACACCTGGGAGCTGGCCCCCAAGATCGTGGGTCAGGTCGTCCGCGACGTCATCGCGCCGACCGGGGCCACCGTCGACCTGGAGTACCTGCGCGGTCGCCCCCCGGTCAGCAACGACTCGCGGGCCATCCAGATCCTGAACGCCGCCACCGCCGCCGCGCTCGGGCCGGAGGGCATCGCCGAGACCCCGCAGAGCATGGGCGGCGAGGACTTCTCCTGGTACCTGGAGTACGTCCCCGGCGCGCTCGCCCGGCTCGGCGTGGGCCGCTCCGGCCCGAACGTGGACCTGCACCGCGCCTCGTTCGACGTCGACGAGCGGGCCATCCCGGTCGGCGTGCGGCTCATGGTCCAGACCGCGCTGCGGGCACTGGCGGCGGCGCGGTAGGCAGCGGCGCCGCCGGCCCGGTCGGCGTCACCGGCGGCGGGCCCCTGCGCCGCCGCCGGCGCAGCACCACCAGCAGCACCACCAGCGGTACGCCGAACACCAGCAGCCAGGGCAGCACCGCGCCCAGCACGGTCAGCAGGACGGTCATCGAGGTAAGGAAGACCTGCCAGCCGCCCTTGAGCCCGACCAGGAAGCCGATCTCGGTCTCCTCGTCGGCGGTGCTGACGTCCGGCCCGACCAGCGACACGGTGATCGTGGACAGGCTGGTCAGGTCCGCCAGCCGCTTCTTCTTCGCCTCCAACGAGGCGAGGTCGGCCTCCCGGCGGGACAGCTCGTTCTCCAGCGACACCAGATCGGTGATCGTGGTGGCCCGGGCCAGCAGCCGGCGGGCGCTCTCCACCCGGGCGCGCTGGGTGGTGATCCGGGCGTCCAGGTCGACCACCTGCTCGGTGACGTCCTCGGTGTGGATCTCCCGGCGCTGCTGCCGGCCCAGCTTCGCCAACTCGTCGACGACCTCGTGGAACTTCGCCGCCGGCACCCGCAGCTCCAGCTGCGCCGTCGCGTCGGCGTCGGCGCTGCGCCGCTGGTCGCCGCCGACGAAGCCGCCGACCGCCGTCACGGTGGCGATCGCGCTCCGCGAAGCGGCGTCCACATCGTCCACCTGCACCCGCATCGTGCCGGTGTAGATGATGGACCGCTGGTCCACCCGCAGGTCCGGCGCGCCGGCACCGCCCTGCTCGGCCTGCCCGCCGCCCTGCTCGGCCTGCCCGCCGCCCTGCTCCGCCCTGCCGCCGGCCCGGTCCTTGTCCGCCGGGGCGGCCTGCGGCGCGCTGACGGCCGAGTCGTTGCTCCCGCCCGAGTCGCCGCTGCCGCAGGCCGCCAACCCCAGCAGCGCGACCAGCGCGGCGGCCGTCAGCCGTACGCCCCGACGCCGTCGTTCCCGTCCGTCCATCCCGGCTCCCCTCGTCCTCGCCCCCGTGTGGGGCGATACGTCAGACGCGGCGCGCCAACACGCCGGTTCCGGCAGACTGCGCTCAGGACATCACGATTCGATAATCTTGGAGTCACGATGCACATCACCAAGTACGCCCACTCCTGCCTCCGGGTGGAGCACGACGGGGGAGTGCTCGTCGTCGACCCGGGCGTGTTCAGCGAGCCCGCGGCGCTCGACGGGGCGGACGCGGTGCTGATCACCCACGAGCATCCCGACCACGTGCACGTCGAGGCGGTCACCCGGCAGCTCGACCGGCGTCCGTTCCGCATCCACGGCCCGGCTTCCCTCGCCGGCACCCTGGGCGACGCGGCCGAGGCGCTCGACCCGGTCCAGCCCGGACAGTCGTTCACGGCCGCCGGGGTGCCGGTGCGCGCCTACGGCGGCCGGCACGCCGTGATCCACCCCGACATCCCGGTGGTGGACAACCTGGCCTACCTGATCGGCGACGTGGTCTACCACCCCGGGGACTCCCTGGTCGTCCCGGAGGACGTGCAGGTCGACACGCTCTTCCTGCCGATCCACGCCCCGTGGACGAAGTTCTCCGAGTCGTTGGACTTCCTCCGCGCCGTCGCCCCGCGCCGGGCGTACGCGCTGCACGACGGGCTGCTCAACGACCACGGGCTCGGCGTCCTGAACAGCAACTTCACCCGGCTCTCCGAGGTCGACTACCGCCGGCTCGAACCGGGCACGCGAATCGACGCCTGACGGCGATGCCCGGCCCGCCCCGAGAGCTGGTGCACCGGCTCTACACCACCCCGCCGGACCGGTTCGTCGCGATCCGGGACGAGGCCGCCGCCGAGGCGCGCCGGGCCGGCGACCCGAAGACCGCCCGGGAGATCGCCCGGCTGCGCCGCCCCACCGTGGCCGCCTGGCTGGTCAACCTGCTCGCCATCCGCCGCCCCGAACTGGTCGCCGACCTGGCCCAGCTCGCCGAGGCGCTGCGGTCCGCCCAGCGCGAACTGCGCGGGCCCCGACTGCGGGAGCTGTCCGCCCAGCGGCGGGCGGTGGTCGGCGCGCTCGTCGCCGAGGTGCGCAAGCTGGCGGCCGAGGCCGAGGGGGCGCCGGCGGCCGGGAAGCTGCCGCTGGCCGAGGTGGAGGGCACCCTCAACGCCGCGCTCTCCGACACCGAGGTCGCCGAGCAGGTCCGCTCCGGCCGGCTGCTGCGGGCCGCCAACTACGCCGGGTTCGGGGAGGTGCCCCGCCCGCAGCTGCGCCTGGTGACCGGCGGCGAGGAGCCGGAACCGGAGCCCCGGCCCGAGCCGGCCGGGAAGCGGCGGGCCGGCGCCGACCGGGCCGCCCTCCGCGCCGAGCAGGCGGAACGAGCGGCCCGGGCGGAACGGGCCCGCCGGCGGCGGGCGCTGGAGAAGGAACTGGCGAAGGCGCGTACCGACCAGGAACGGGCCGAGGCGGAGCTGGCCGACGCGACGGCGGCCGAGCGCGACGGCGCCGCCGCCCTGGACGCGATCGAGGCGGAGCTGGCCGAGCTGGAGCGGCGGCGGGCCGTCGCCGAGCAGGACCTGAGCCGGGCGAAGCTCGCCCGCCGCGGGGCGGAACGGACGGCCACCGCCGCCCGCCGCCGCGCCGGCGAGGTCGAGGCGGCGGTGGAGGCCCTCGACGCCGAAGAGGGGGATGCCGAGCCGGGCGACGACGCGGCAGACTGACCCCTGTGGAGGGACGGGTCGACCCGGGAGCGGCCGGATGACGCCGGAGCAGGTCGCCGCGGCCAGCAAGCCCGTGGTGCTCGAACTCGGTGACGCGTTCACCCGCTGCCCGGCCACCCTGCGCCGGGCCCGGCTGCTCGGGATCTCCGGCTGGGCGTTCTACGTCACCGGCCGGGCCGGCGCCCTCGGGGACGTCCGGGCCGAGACGGTCGCCGCCGCCCTCGGCTTCCTCGCCCCCGACGCGGTCGCCGACGGATGGGACGCGGCCCTGCGCACCGTCCGGCCGGTCGAGGTGGCCGCCGCCACCCTCGCCGAGTGCTGCCGCTGGGGCGACGAACACCTCGACGCCCTCCCCGGGGCGGGTCGGCTCGCGGCGCTGCTCGGCCGGGCCGTCGAGGCGGCGGACGCCAGCGGCATGCCGCTCTTCGCCGCGTGGCGGGCGATGCCGGTGCCGGAGCGCACCGCCGGCGCCCGGGCGGCCGTCGGCCTGCGCCTGCTCCGGGAGCACTTCGCCGGGGCGTACCTGCTCGCCGTCCGGGCCGGCGGGATGACTCCGCTGGAGGCCGTGCTCGCCGGGCCGGAGGGGGAGGCGGGCGCGGTGGCCTGCGGCTGGCAGCCGCCGTACCCGCCGGTCGGGCCGCTGGTGCGGCGGCGCCTCTGGGCCGAGGCGGTGACCGACCGGTTGGCCTCGCCGGCGTTCGCGGCACTCGGCCCGGCGGACGGCGCCGAGCTGGTGGACCTGCTCTTCGCGACCCGGGCCCACCTGGCGGGCCGGGGCTGAGCGGGCTTCCGCCCGCACCCGTGCCGGCGCCCCGGACCGGTACGGGCCGACGCCCGATGCCCGGCCGGCGTGACCTGGGGCCGCGCGAAATTCGGCGGCGTTCCGGCGCCCCGCCTGTCAGGATCGCCCCCGTGACTCTCCCCGCCGGCTGGCACGCCCGCCGCCCCACCCTGGACGACGTCCCGGCGATCCTGGCCGTGGTGCACGCCGCCGACACCTTCGCCGTCGGCTACCCCGACTTCGACGCCGAGGACGTGACGGCTGCGCTGACCGCGCCGTTCTTCGACCCGGCGCGCGACTCGTGGCTGGTCACCGACCCGGACGGCGTGGTCGTGGCCTGGGCGACGCTGGACAACCCGACCGGCGTGGGGCGCGAGTTCGTCGAGGTGTACGTGGACCCGGAGCGCGGCGCCGACGTGCGCGCGCCGCTGCTCGCCCGGCAGCTCGACCGCGTCGCCGAACGCGCCGCCGAGCGGGGTGTGCCGGCGCTGACCGTCCGCACCGCCGGCTTCGCCCCCGAGACGCGCTGGGCGGCGGAGCTGGCCGAGGCCGGGTTCACCCTCGCCAAGCGGTACGTGCGGATGCGCCGGCCGCTGGCCGGGCTGCCCGCCGAGCCGCCGCCCCCGCCCGGGGTGACCGTCCGCCCGCTGCGCGGCGACGACGAGGCCGATCTGCGCGAGTTCCACCGGATCTACGACATCGCGTTCCGCGACACCCCGGACTACGAGCCCGTCGGCTTCGACCGGTGGCGGGAGCGGATCATCCCGTTCGGCACCACCTGGGACGAGTGGTTCGTCGCCGAGGTCGACGGGGTGCCGGCCGGGGCGCTCCAGTCCTCCGACCAGGCGCTGGAGCAGAACGAGGGCTTCGTGCGGGCCCTGTCGGTGCTGCCGGCGTACCGGCGGCGGGGGGTGGGGGCGGCGCTGCTGTGGCGGGCCTTCAGCGTCTATGCCGCCAAGGGCCGGGAGTCCGCCGGGCTGGGCGTCGACCTGACCAACCCGACCGCCCCGGTCACGCTCTACCGGTCCGTGGGGCTGCGCGAGGTGCGCTGGACCGACATGTACGAGTTGGTCGTCCCGGCCACGGGTGTGTGATTGACGACCCCGGCCGGGGCCGGATCGTGGCGGCGGTCAGCCCGGTAGCAGACTGGGGGCCGTGGGAATCGCGCTGGGCCGACGGGCCGCGTCAGGCAGACGCGGTGCCGGTGGGGCGGGACCGCAGATCGGTGACGTAGTCGTCCGGCGCGCCCGCCTTCTCGGCGGCGTTCGCGATCTCCGACAGGTACCACGAGGTGGGCAGGCCGCCCTCGTAGCCGTCGAAGACGTAGACCCACGCGGTCACGTCACCGTCGAGGGTGGAGACGCGCACGTGCAGCTTGCGGTACGTGCCGGCGGTCACCCCCTCGATCTCGTCGAGCTGGGCGGCGTCGTAGGGGTGGATGTCGTAGAGCGCCACGAACACCCGGTCGCCGGGGGACTCGACGACGGTGCTGACCGCGCCCTCCCAGCCGATCACGTCCTCGCCCGCGAAGGTGAGCCGCCAGCCTTCCAGCCAGCCGGTGCCCACCATCGGCGAATGCGGGCAGTAGGCGCGCATGCGGGCGGGGTCGAGGTTTGAGCCGTAGGCGGCGTAATGACGCACGGCGATGACGATAGCCCGCCCGCCGGGTGGGGGAGAATACGACGGTGCGTGTCGGACGCGTTCGGGAGAAGAAAGTCACTGTGAGCACTGACGAAGGGCGAGCGCTGTGAGCCGGATCGTGATCATCGGCGGCGGACCGGCGGGCTACGAGGCCGCCCTGGTCGCCGCGCAGCTTGACGCCGACGTCACCGTCGTGGAGGCCGAGGGCGCCGGCGGGGCCTGCGTGCTCTCCGACTGCGTCCCGTCGAAGACGTTCATCGCCAGCTCCGAGGTGGTGACCGGCTACCGGGACACCGAGGAGTTCGGGGTGCACTCCGACGGGCTGGAGGCCGTCACCGTCGACGCCCGGGCGGTGCACGAACGGGTCAAGCGCCTCGCGCTGGCCCAGTCCGCCGACATCCACGCCAAGCTGGTCAAGGCGGGGGTGACCTTCGTCGCGGGCACCGCCCGGCTCGGCGAGGACACGCTCGGGCACACCCACCGCGTGGTCGTCACCCCGGCCGACGGCGGCGGGGAGCACACGATCGACGCGTCGACCGTGCTGATCGCCACCGGCGCCACCCCGCGCCAACTGCCCACCGCCGTACCGGACGGCGAGCGCATCCTGACTTGGCGCCAGGTGTACGACCTGCCGGAGCTGCCCGAGCACCTGGTCGTGGTCGGCTCCGGCGTCACGGGCGCCGAGTTCGCCAGCGCCTACCTCGCGATGGGCGTCCAGGTGACCCTGGTCTCCAGCCGCGACCGGGTGATGCCGCACGAGGACGCCGACGCGGCGATGGCCATCGAGCGGGTCTTCCGCAACCGGGGCATGAGCATCCTGAACAACTCCCGGGCCGACGCCGTGCGCCGCACCGCCGACGGGGTGGAGGTCGAGCTCTCCGACGGCCGGAAGGTGTCCGGCTCGCACGCGCTGATCGCGGTCGGCTCGATCCCCAACACCGCCGACCTGGGCCTGGCCGAGTACGGCGTCGAGCTGGCCCGGGGCGGGTACGTCACCGTCGACCGGGTCTCCCGCACCAACGTGCCCGGCATCTACGCCGCCGGCGACTGCACCGGGGTGCTGCCGCTGGCCAGCGTCGCCGCCATGCAGGGCCGGATCGCGATGTGGCACGCGCTCGGCGAGGCCGTCCGGCCGCTGCGGCTGCGTACCGTCGCGGCGAACGTGTTCACCGACCCGGAGCTGGCCACCGTCGGCGTCTCGCAGGACGAGGTCGACGCGGGCAAGGTGCCGGCCCGGCAGGTCATGCTGCCGCTGGACGGCAACGCCCGCGCGAAGATGGACGGCCTCGCCGACGGCTTCGTCAAGCTCTTCTGCCGACCGGCGAGCGGCCAGGTGATCGGCGGCGTGGTGGTGGCGCCGAAGGCGAGCGAGCTGATCCTGCCGATCACCATGGCGGTGGAGAACAACCTCACCGTCAACGAGCTGGCCCAGACCATCACGATCTACCCGAGCCTCTCCGGCTCCATCACCGAGGCCGCCCGCCAGCTCATGCTCCACGAGCTGGAGTGACCCGGGCGCCCGGGAGGTCGGCCGTGGGTGACCGGCGGAGCAGGGTGACCGCGACGACGGCGAGCACGGCGACCTCGGCGAGGATGAGCAGCCGCTCGACCAGCCCGAGCAGCAGCCGGTCGCCCGGGTAGGCCGACCAGACCATCGCCGCGGCGAGGGCCAGGCTGACCAGGGTGAGCCCGCGGACCGCGCGGGCGACGGCCGGCAGCCGGGCCGCGAGCAGCCAGCCGGCGAGCGGCAGCGCCAGGAAGGCGACCACCGAGGCGTACCGGTGGACGTAGGCGGCGGTGTCCATGGGCAGACCGGGCTCGTTCGTCGGCACGACCGCGGCCAGCAGCAGCCCGCCGATCCAGGCGGCCAGGAGCAGTTCGGCGGCCCGCCCCGGGCGGGCGGCGGGGGCGCGGTGCGCGCGCCGCAGGGCGGGCAGGAGCACGGCGGTGGCCGCGGCGAGCACGACCATGGCCGCGTCGATCACGCCGCCGCGGTCGGAGACCGCGAAGTCGCTGACGGTCAGTGCCCAGGGGTTCAGGTCGTCGTTCACCTCGAGGTGGCCGATCACGGCGAGCAGCGCCGCCACGGCGATCCCGCCGAGGGCCAGCAGTCCACTGTTCCGGGTACCAGGCATGCCTCAGCCTGTTCCGCAGGGGACCCCAGACGGATCCGGGCGGGCCACCGAGATCGGCCCCGGGGACCACCCCTAGGCGGCCGGGGTGGGTCAGTCCGCCCCGGGAACGTCCGCCCGCGCCCCGACGACGACCGGCACCGCCGGATCCGGCCCGGCCGCCCGTCGGGCGCCGACGACGGTCATGGCCCAGCCCGCCGCCGCGAACCCGGCCGCCGCCACCGCCGCGATCACCGCCAGCCGCCACGCCGACTCGGTCAGCGCCGTCCCGCCCAGGTGCCCGACCAGCCCGCCGTACGTCGCCCAGCCCAGCGCCGCCAGGCCCTCGTAGAGCAGGAACAGCCGGTACGGGTACCGGCTGCGGCCGGCGGAGAAGCAGGCCGCCATCCGGCCGCCCGGCACGAAGCGGCAGAGCAGGATGACGAGCGGGCCGGGCCGGCGCAGCCCCTGGGTGACCCGGCTGGCGACCCGTCGGGCCCGGCCCGGCGCGACGTCGCGCGGCGACCGGCGGTCGGGTGCGCCCCGCCCGAGCAGGTAGCAGGCGAGGTCTCCGGCGAAGACGCCGAGCGCGCCGACGGCGATGGTCACCGGCAGGTTCAGCCCGCCGTACACGGTCAGGGCGCCGCTGGTGATCATGACGACCTGGGTGGGGATCACCGGGACGAAGGCGTCGGCGATCAGCAGCCCGAGCAGCGCGAGGTACGCCCAGGTCGGCGACGCGACCTCAGTGAGTAGTTCGGGCACCACTGCCACCTCGCCGGATGGGGCCGATCGGTGTGTCGAGCCTGACGGCGTGTCCGGCGTCACCGGGCACGGCCCTGGCTCGTGGTGACCGCCGACACGGCAGGGCTACCCGGGACCAACGAGCGGGCGTCGGCGAAGGTGACGCGACGGCGTACCGCCGAGGGTCGGCGGATCCGCGTCGGTCGGCGTACCGTTGTCGGCGCGCGGCCCCACCACCGTCGGGTCCCCCGTTCTCGACGACCGGGCCGCCGCGGGCCGCCGGCAGGTCCCGTGCCGGCGGCCCGCCCCCGTTCCGCGGGCCGTCCGCTTCCGCGACCCCGGGCAGGGCGCGAGGTGCCGCGCCGCCCGCGAAAAATCGGCTGCCGAACCCGCGCGGGCGGGCGTACGGTCGCCGCATGAGCAGTGTGGTGCTGACGACGACGCCGGGAGACCCTGGCGCGCCGCACTGACCTGACCGTCGACGAGGCCCCGGGGCGATCCGCCCCGGGGCCTCGTGGCGTCCGGTGACCGGGTCGCTTCCGGGTCGTACCCGATCAAGGAGCGCGACATGATCGACCACCGCAGGCTCGGCCGGGAGCTGGACCTGTTCGTCTCCGACCCGCTGGCCGGCGCCGGACTGCCGCTCTGGCTGCCGGCCGGCGCCGCCGCCCGGCACGCCGTCGAGGAGTACGTCCGCGACCTGGAGCGCCGGGCCGGCTACCGGCACGTGCACACCCCGCCGCTGGGCAAACGGGAGCTGTTCGAGCTCTCCGGCCACCTCGGCTACTTCGCCGACGACATGTTCCCCCCGATGAAGCTCTCCGCCGACGACGAGTTCGTGTTGCGCCCGGCGCTCTGCCCGCACCACGCCCTCGTCTACCGGGCCCGGGGCCGCTCCTACCGGGAACTGCCGCTGCGGATCGCCGAGCTGGGCGGCATGTACCGGGCCGAGCGCTCGGGGGTGCTCGGCGGGCTGTCCCGGGTGCGGGCCATCTCGCTCAACGACGCGCACAACTTCTGCGCCCTGGAGCAGGTGGGCGAGGAGGTGGCGGAGATCCTCCGGCTGATCCGCGAGGCGCACGCCGCGCTCGGCGTACGGCCGGCGGGGTTCCGGCTGTCGCTGCGCGGGCCGGGGGAGAAGTACGTCGGGGACGACGGCCAGTGGGCGCGGGCCGAGGAACTGCTCCGCGCCGCGCTCGACGGGGTGGAGTTCACCGAGGCCCCGGGGGAGGCGGCGTTCTACGGGCCGAAGATCGACATCCAGGTGCTGGACGCCGCCGGGCGGGAGTCCACCCTCTCCACCGTCCAGCTCGACTTCGACAAGCCGGAGCGGTTCGACCTGTCGTACACCGACCCGACCGGGGGGCGGCGCCGGCCGGTGATGGTGCACCGCAGCCTCGTCGGCAGCATGGAGCGGCTGTTCGCGTACCTGATCGAGGTGCACGAGGGCGCCTTTCCCGCCTGGTACGCCCCGGTGCAGGTGGTCGTGCTGCCGGTCGGGGACGACCAGGCCGGGGCGGCGGCCCGGCTCGCCCGGGACGCGCTCGCGGCGGGGCTGCGGGTCGAGGTGGAGTCGGCCGGCTCGCTGGGCGCCCGCATCCGCGACGCCGCCCGCGCCCGGGTCCCGTACGCCGCCGTGATCGGTCCCCGCGAGGCGGCCGAGGGCGACGTCTCGCTGCGCCTGCGCGGCGGCCGCGCCCTGGACCCGATGCCCGCCGCCGACGCCCTCCGGCTGATCGGCGCGGTGGTGGCCGAGCGCGCCCACGACCTGCTGCCGGTCGGCTGACCGAGGCCCGGCACCGGCCGGCGCCGTCACCGCCGGTCGGTGCCGAGGCCGGCGTCCCGGGCCCGGGCGACGGCCTCGGCCCGGGACGCCACCCCGAGCTTGCCCAGCACGGCGCTGGTGTGGTTCTGCACGGTCTTCACCGACAGGAACAGCTCGCGGGCGATCTCCGGATTCGACATGCCGCGGGCGATCCGGTCGAGGATCTCGGTCTCCCGCGCGGAGAGCTGGGGGAACGGCCGCGCGTCGGCCTGGCGCAGCGCCGCCGCGGCGACCATCCGCCCGACGGGTCCGCTCAGCACCACGTCGCCCTCGGCGACCGCGACGAGGGCGCGGGCGATGGCGGCGGGCCCGGACGACTTCAACAGGTATCCCCGCACGCCGGCGCGCAGGGCCTTCAGCACGCTCTCCTCGCCGGCGTGCATGGTCAGCACGACGACAGCGAGCTCGGGGCGGCGGTCCAGCAACTCGGCCGCCGCCCCGGCGCCGTCGAGCACCGGCATGTCGAGGTCGACGACGGCGACGTCCGCCTCGATCCGCTCCGCCTGCCGGAGCAGCTCCGCCCCGTCCGGCGCCACCCCCACCACCTGGACGCCCCGCACCGTGTCGAGCATGGTGCGGAGCCCTTCGAGGAAGACCGGATGGTCGTCGGCGATCAGCACCCGGATGCTCACGCCCGCACCCCCGGCAGCACGCCGCGCACCACCGTGCCGCCCTCGGCCGGCGACTCCACCCGCACCGCCCCGCCGAGCGCCTCGGCCCGCTCGGCCATCGAGCGCAGCCCGACCGCGCCGACCCGCACCGGCGTCGCGGGCAACCCGGCGCCGTCGTCGCGGACGTCCACGGTGAGGGTGCCGTCGGAGATCGCCAGCCGCACCCGCGCCGATCCTCCGCCGCTGTGCCGTTCCGCGTTGCGCAGGGCCTCCAGCACGATCCGGTACGCGGCGGTCTCGGTGGCCGGTTCGATCGGAGGCAGCGGGTCCGGCGCCTCCAGGGTCACGGTCAGCCGCCCGGCCCAGTGGTCGACCTGGTCGCGGAGCGCGGCTACCAGGCCCCGCTCGGCGAGCTGGCCGGGCCGCAGGTCGGCGATGATGCGTTGGACCTCCTCCAGCGCCCCGGCCAGGTCGCCGGTGGCGGTGTCCAGCACGGTCGTGGCACGGTCGACATCGGCCGGGTCGGCCAGCAGGTTCCGGGCGGCCGCCACCCGCATGTTCGCCGCGCTGAGCAGCGGACCGAGGCCGTCGTGCAGGTCCCGCTGGAGCCGGGAGCGCTCCTCGGCGCGGATGTGGGTCAGCCGCTCGTGACTGCGCCGCAGGGCGGTGTCGAGGCTGGCGCTCTGCACCACGACGCCGAGATGGCCGGCCAGGTCCGTGAGCAGGCGCCGGTCGGCGGGGGACAGCGGCTCGGCCGGATGCCGCCGGGACGTGACCAGCGCGCCGACGGTCTGCCCGCCGACCTGGAGCGGGATCCGCAGCCCGTTCCCGGTCGGCCCGCCGGTGCCCGCCGCCGCCGTCACCGAACCGTCGGGCAGCTCGATGGCCACCCGGGGCAGCCGCAGCGCGGCGGACAGTTCGGCCACCACCCGTTCCAGCAGCGGCTCCCGGCTCGACTCCAGCAGCCGGCCAAGCGTGCGTACGACCTGGTGCGGGTCGCGCCGGGCGCCGAAGAGCACCCGTTCGAGCGCGGCCTGTAAAACCTCGCGCAGCGGGAGCGCGACGATCGCGACCACCCCCGTGACCAGTACCTCCGGCAGCAGTTCGGGCGCCGTGGGCAGCGCCGCGTCGAGGCTGAGCACCCCGCCGACGTAGGCGCCGAGCAGCACCGCGGTGAGCAGGGCGTAGAGCAGGGTGCGGCGGAGTACCAGGCCGAGGTCCCACAGCCGGTGTCGCAGCACGGCCACGGCGATGGCGCCCGGCAGGAGGACGACCGCGGCCGCCTCGGCGATCCAGGCCGTCCCGAGCAGTGCCGTCCCGACGCTGACGGGCGCGAGGATCCCCGCCGCGGCCACCACCCAGCGGATCTGCTGCCGTTCGACCGGTCCGCCGCGCCGGTACCGGACCACGAGCGCCGCGGCGCCGAGGAGGAACGCGCCCGGCAGGACCGTGAACAGGGCGTTGAGCAGCGGGGTCAGGGTCACCAGCGCGGGGACCCCGAACGGGTTCGGCTCGCCCGTCACCGTGCCCTCACCACCCGGCATGAACCCCGCGAGCAGGGCCAGGCAGAGGGCGAGCGCGGCGGCCACCCGCTCGGCGAGCCGCCACCAGCGGCCCAGCGGCGTGCCGGTGGGGAACCGCAGCAGCAGCGTGACGATGCCGACCGGGACGGCCAGCCACAGCCACGTCGGCAGCCAGGCGAGCACCGGCCCGACCACCGGCAGCCGGTGGTGGCCGTGCGCGACCGCCGTCGAGGCGGCGAAGAAGCCGGTGCCACCGAGCCCGGTCGCGATCAGGACCGCCGCCAGCGGGTGTCGCTGCCGTCGTGCCAGCACCACGCCGGTGCCGGCCAGCAGCCCGAGCGCGACCGCGTAGAGGCTCACCGCCGGACGGTCGGGCAGGGCCGAGGCGCCGGGCAGCACCCACAGGGACAGGACCAGCCAGACCGTCAGCGCGGACTGCGCCGCCAGCGCCGCTCGGCCGGCGCGTCTGTCCATCATCTCGACCTCCGGATCGCCGCCATCGAGGGCCGGTCGCGACAGGGTAGCCGCGACCGGCCGCCCTCCGGTGTCAGCTGGCCGCCGGGACGGCCGGCGCCGGGTCGTACGCGGCGGGGGCCGGCGACCGCAGCCCGGCCGTCCCGCCCCAGAGCAGCGCCGCACCGGCGAGGGGGACGAGGACGAAGGGAAAGATGCCGCCGACCGCCGCGACGATCAGCATGACCGCGGCGGGCCGGGGCAGCAGCCGGGTACGCACGCTGCCGATGCCCAGCGCGAGCAGGCCCACGACCAGCAGCAGCATGCTCCCGTAGAGGGGGAGACCGCCCATCTCGCCGGTCAGGTCGGGGTGCGCGGAGCCGGCCAGCCACGGCAGCACCGTGCCGATGTACCACTGCGACACCATGCCGCCGGCGGCGCCGAGCATCGCCAGCAGCGTGACGGTACGCCCGAACCGGCGGCCGGCCGGCCCGACGTGGGTGGCGAGGGCGGGAACCGCGAGCAGCAGCGCGCCGAAGCCGAGCAGGATCAGCCAGGCCGCCGTGCGGTGCGGCCCGCCCGCGGCGACCTCGGCGAACGGTCGGTCGTCGAACGCGGTCATCACCTCGAACGGGGTGCCGACCAGCAGGGCCAGCCCGGAGAGCACCATCAGGGGGCGGGCCAGCCCGTGCAACGCGGACGGTTCCAGGGACGACGTCGGGTCAGTGGTCATCGGCGTACTCACAATCCTTCCGGCGGGGCGCGGCGGGTGCCGCGTGCGGGAACGATCGTCGGTCGCCGGCCTTCCCGGAGGCATGAGGCGGATTTCCCGACCATGCGGGAGCGCTCACGGGCGGCGGCGGGCCGCCGCGGGTCACCCCGCGACGCCCGCCTCCACACCCATCGGCTCCTCTTCCGTCACCGGGCGGGTGAACTGCGACCGGTACAGCCGGTGGTACGCGCCCCGCGCGGCCAGCAGCTCGTCGTGCGTGCCCTGCTCCACGATCCGGCCGTCCTCCATCATCAGGATCAGGTCGGCGTCGCGGATGGTGGAGAGCCGGTGCGCGATGACGAAGCTGGTGCGGTCCGAGCGCAGGGCGGCCATCGCCCGCTGGAGCAGCACCTCGGTGCGGGTGTCCACGGAGCTGGTCGCCTCGTCGAGGATCAGCAGCGACGGCTCGGCGAGGAACGCCCGGGCGATGGTGATGAGCTGCTTCTCGCCGGCGCTGACGTTGCTGCCCTCCTCGTCGATCACCGTGTCGTAGCCGTCGGGGAGGCTGCGCACGAACCGGTCCACGAAGGTCGCCCGGGCCGCGGCCAGGATCTCCTCCTCGGTCGCGCCCGGCCGGCCGTAGGCGATGTTGTCGCGGATGGTGCCGCCGAAGAGCCAGGTGTCCTGGAGCACCATCCCGACCCGGCCGCGCAGGTCGTCGCGGCGCATCGTGGTGATGTCCACGCCGTCCAGGGTGATCCGGCCGGCGTCCAGCTCGTAGAAGCGCATGACCAGGTTGACCAGGGTGGTCTTGCCGGCCCCGGTCGGCCCGACGATGGCGACGGTGTGCCCGGGCTCGGCGACCAGCGACAGGTCCTCGATCAGCGGCTTGTCCGGGGCGTACCGGAAGGAGACGTGCTGGAACTCGACGCGGCCGTGCGGGTCGGTCACCCGCGCCGGCTCGGCCGGGTCGGGGCTCTGTTCCTCGGCGTCGAGCACCGCGAAGACCCGCTCGGCGGAGGCCACCCCGGACTGGAGCAGGTTCGCCATCGAGGCGACCTGGGTGAGCGGCTGGGTGAACTGCCGGGAGTACTGGATGAACGCCTGCACGTCGCCGAGGCTCATCGACCCCGACGCCACCCGCAGGCCGCCGACCACGGCGATCGCCACGTAGCTGAGGTTCCCGACGAACATCATCGCCGGCATGATGATCCCGGAGATGAACTGGGCGCCGAAGCTGGCCTGGAACAGCTCCTCGTTCTTGGCGGTGAAGGCGGCCTCCACCTCGCGCTGCCGGCCGAAGACCTTGACCAGCTCGTGGCCGGTGAACGCCTCCTCGATCTGGCCGTTCAGCTCACCGGTGTGCGTCCACTGGGCGATGAACTGCGCCTGCGACCGCTTGGCGATCGCGCCGGTGACGACGACCGACACCGGCACCGCGACCAGCGCCACCAGGGCCAGCAGCGGCGAGATCCAGAACATCATGGCCAGCACGCCGACCACGGTGAGCAGCGAGGTGAGCAACTGGCTCAGCGTCTGCTGGAGGCTGGTCGAGATGTTGTCGATGTCGTTGGTGACCCGGCTGAGCAGCTCGCCGCGGGGCTGCCGGTCGAAGTAGGGCAGCGGCAGCCGGTTGAGCTTGTCCTCCACGTCGGCGCGCAGCCGCAGCACGGTCCGCTGCACCACGCCGGTGAGCAGCCAGCCCTGCCACCACATCAGCGCGCTGGCCGCCAGGTAGAGGCCGAGCGCCAGCAGCAGCACCCGCGCCAGCGCGGCGAAGTCGATGCCCACTCCGGGCACCACGTCCATCCGCGCGAGCATGTCGGCGAAGCTGTCGTTGCCGGCCGCCCGGGCCGCGGCCACCGCCTGGTCGGCGGTGGTGCCGGCCGGCAGCTGCCGGCCGATCACCCCGGTGAAGATCAGGTCGGTGGCGTGCCCGAGCACCTTCGGCCCGACCACGCTCAGCCCGACGCTGACCACCGCCAGCGCGATCACCGCGACGAGCGCGAGGCGGTCCGGGCGCAGCCGGCGCAGCAGCCGCCGGGCCGACGGCCCGAAGTTCATCGACCGCTCGGCGGGCATCCCGGCCCCCGCCCACGGCGGGCCGCCACGCTGCCCGCCGCCCGGCAGCCGCTTCGGCGTCCGCGCGTCGGCGGCCGGCTTCTGCTGCGGTACGGCGCTCACGCGGCCACCTCGCTCCGCTCGGCGGCGGCGCGAGGCGCCACGCTGCTGTGCCTGATGGTTCGCTCGCTCCGCTCGCTCACGCGGCCACCCCCGTCGTGTTCTGCGACGCCACGATCTCGGCGTACGTCGGGCAGGTGTCCAGCAACTCGTCGTGTCGGCCCATCCCGACCACGCCCCCGTCCTCCAACACGATGATCTGATCGGCCTCGACGATCGTGGAGACCCGCTGCGCCACGATCACCACGGCGGCGTCCGCGGTGACCGGCCGCAGCGCCGCCCGCAGCCGCGCGTCGGTGCCGAGGTCGAGCGCGGAGAAGGAGTCGTCGAAGAGGTAGATCTCCGGCCGGCGCACCAGGGCCCGGGCGATCGCGAGCCGCTGTCGCTGCCCGCCGGAGACGTTCGTGCCGCCCTGCGCGATCGGCGACGCCAGCCCCTCGGGCATCGCCTCGACGAAGTCCCGCGCCTGGGCGATCTCCAGCGCGTCCCAGAGTTCCGCGTCGGTCGCGTCCGGGTTGCCGTAGCGCAGGTTGCTCGCCACCGTCCCGGTGAAGAGGTAGGGCTTCTGCGGCACCAACCCGATCCGGCGCCACAGCTCGTCCGGCGCCAGGTCGCGGACGTCGACGCCGTCGACCAGCACGGTGCCGGCGGTCACGTCGACCAGCCGGGGGACGAGCGACAGCAGCGTGGTCTTGCCCGCGCCGGTGCTGCCGATGACCGCCGTGGTGGTCCCCGGCGTCACCCGGAAGGACACGTCCCGCAGCACCGGTGCGGCCGCCCCCGGATACCGGAACGACACGTCGCGCAGCTCCAGCTCGCCGCGCGTGGACACCTCGGTGACCGGGCGGGGCGCCGGCACCACCGAGGAGTCGGTGTCCAGCACCTCGACGATCCGCTCCGCGCAGACCGCCGCGCGGGGCACCATCATCAGCATGAAGGTGGCCATCATGACGGCCATCAGGATCTGCATCAGGTACTGCAGGAAGGCGGTGAGGGCGCCGACCTGGATCGCCCCGGCGTCGACGCGCTGGGCGCCGAACCAGAGCACCGCGACGCTGGAGACGTTGAGCACCAGCATCACCACGGGGAAGATCAACGCCATCAGGCGGCCGGTGCGCAGGGCGGTCGCGGTGAGGTCGGCGTTCGCGGTGGCGAAGCGCTCCGTCTCGTACGGCTCCCGGACGAACGCCCGGACCACCCGGATGCCGGTGATCTGCTCCCGCAGCACCCGGTTGACCGCGTCGATCCGGGTCTGCATGAGCCGGAAGCCCGGCACCATCCGCTGGATGATCAGCCCCAGGGCGACGGCCAGCACGGGCACGCTGACCAGCATCAGCCAGGAGAGCCCGAGATCCTCGCGCAGCGCCATCACCACGCCGCCGACGCTCATGATCGGCGCGGCGACCAGCATGGTGCAGCTCATCAGCACGAGCATCTGCACCTGCTGCACGTCGTTGGTGCTGCGGGTGATCAGCGAGGGCGCGCCGAACCGGGCCACCTCGCGGGCGGAGAAGCGGTTCACGTGCCCGAACACCGCCGCCCGCACGTCCCGCCCGAATCCCATCGCGGTGCGTGCGCCGAGGTAGACGGCGGCGACGGAGCAGACGATCTGCACCAGGCTGACCGCGAGCATCCACCCGCCGGTGCGCATGATGTAGTCGGTGTCGCCCCGCGCCACGCCGAGGTCGATGATGTCGGCGTTGAGACTGGGCAGGTAGAGCGACGCCATCGTGCCGACGAACTGGAGCAGCAGCACCGCCGCCAGTGCCCGGTGGTAGGGGCGCAGGTGTGTGCGCAGCAGCCGGATCAGCATGTCGGCGCCCCTTCCGGCGTGCCGGCATCCCCGCCGCCGATGACCTCCAGGAGGAACTGGCGGATCACCGCCGCCTTCGCCGGGTCGGCGTCGACCGAGGTCAGCGGAGCGCCGGACCGGATCACGGCGGTCAGCGCGTCGATCCGGGCCTGGCCGGCCGGGGTGATCGCGATCCGGATGCTGCGCCGGTCGGCCTCGTCGCGCTGCCGCTCGACCAGGCCGTCGCGTTCCAGCGTGTCCACGATGCCGGTGAGGGTGGCCGGCCGGACGAAGCAGTGCTCGGCCACCGTGCGGTGCGGCAGCCCGCCGTGTTCGGCGAGGGTCATCAGGGTGGCCATCCCGGCCTGGGTGAGCCCGTGCTCCTCGGCGAGGTAGCGGTTCCACCGCTGCCCGGTGACGTGCCCGGCGACCACGAGCAGTCGCCCGAGGGGCACGTCCCGCAGCTCGATCAGTTTCATGGTGGCTAGGTTAGCCCCCTGAACGTCAGGCCCCAAACGAAATAGCGACGGCCACGCCGACGAAGAGGAGCTGTTCCGCCGTCCGTGGTCCCAGGGGGGTCGCCGGCCGGCCCCCGAGGGTCAGCCCGCGCCGCACCGCCGAGACGTTCGCCGGGAACATGGCCAGCATCAACAGGGCCAGCCCGGCCGCGGCCCAGCGGGCGGTCGCCGGCACGAGCAGCCCGGCCGCGCCCACCAGTTCCAGCGCACCGGTGGCCGTGACCAGCAGGTCGGGTCGGGGGAGGGCGGGCGGCACCATCGCGATCATGTCCGACCGGTAGGTGGCGGCGAAGTGTGCGAGGCCGGTCACCACGAACATCAGCGCCAGCCCCACCCGCAGCGCGGGGTGCCAGCCGTCGAGCGCGGCCACGCCGGCCAGGCCGGCCAGCCGGGCGAGCGCGGTGCCGGCCACGAGCGCGATCAGCGGAGCCATCGATACCTCCCGAGCGGGTGAACTTGTCGCCGACAAGATTGCGCCCCGGGGTGGCATCTTGTCAATGGCAAGATAGGATCACGGCATGACCGGAACACGCGGCTACCACCACGGCGACCTGCGTCGCGCCCTGCTCGCGGCGGCGGTGTCGGTGATCGAGGAATCCGGCCCCGGGGCGCTGAGCCTGCGCGACCTGGCCCGCCGGGCCGGTGTCTCGCACGCTGCCCCGGCGCACCACTTCGGCGACAAGGCTGGCCTGCTCACCGCCCTCGCCGCCGAGGGCTTCGACCTGCTCGCCGAGGCGTTGGGCGGCGCGGAGGACCTGCTGGACAGCGGCGTCGCGTACGTCGACTTCGCCGTCCGGCACCGCGCGCACTTCGAGGTGATGTTCCGCCCGGACCTCTACCGGGCCGACGCCGACGACGTGGCGGCGGCCCGCCGGCGCGCCGGCGACGCGCTGCACGCCGGGGTCGCCGGGCTGCCCCAGGGGCGCCCGACGGCGGAGGATCCGCAGGGCGACGCGCTCGCCGCCTGGTCGATCGTGCACGGCTTCGCCACGCTCTGGCTCGCCGGCGCGCTGCCCGAGCGGGTGGGCGACGACCCCCGGGCCGCCGCCCGCGAGGTCATCCGACGCCTCTTCCCCGAGGAGTGACGGCCGGCGGGGGTCGTCTCACCAACTCGTGGGCAGCGGCATCCCCTCGGTGTAGCCGGCCGTGCTCTGCACCCCGACGACGGCCCGCTCGTGGAACTCCGCCAGGTCCCGGGCGCCGGCGTAGGTGAAGGCGCTGCGCACCCCGGCGATGATCTCGTCGATCAGGTCCTCCACGCCGGGGCGGGCCGGGTCCAGGTACATCCGGGCCGAGGAGATGCCCTCCTCGAAGACCGCCTTGCGGGCCCGGTCGTACGCGCTGTCGTCGGCCGTCCGCGCGCTGACCGCCCGCGCCGACGCCATCCCGAAGCTCTCCTTGTAGCGCCGGCCGTCGGCGTCGGTGTAGAGGTCGCCGGGGGACTCGTAGGTGCCGGCGAACCAGGAGCCGATCATCACGTTCGACGCGCCGGCGGCCAGGGCCAGCGCCACGTCCCGCGGGTGCCGTACGCCGCCGTCGGCCCAGACGTGCCGGCCGAGCTGGCGGGCCGCCGCGGCGCAGTCCAGCACGGCGGAGAACTGCGGCCGGCCCACCCCGGTCATCATCCGGGTGGTGCACATCGCACCCGGGCCGACGCCCACCTTGACGATGTCGGCGCCCGCCTCCACCAGGTCGCGTACGCCCTCGGCGGTCACCACGTTGCCGGCGGCGACCGGGACCGCCGGGTCCAGCGCGCGGACGGCCCGCAGCGCGGAGATCATCCGCTCCTGGTGGCCGTGCGCGGTGTCCACGACCAGCGTGTCCACCCCGGCGTCCAGCAGCGCAGCCGCCTTGCCGGTCACGTCGCCGTTGATGCCGACGGCGGCGGCGATGCGCAGCCGGCCCCGGTCGTCCACCGCCGGCTTGTAGAGGGTCGCCCGCAGCGCGCCCTGCCGGGTGAGCACCCCGACGAGGCGGCCCTCGGCGTCGACCACCGGGGCGAGCCGGCGCCGGCCGGCCGAGAGCCGGTCGAAGCCCGTACGCGGATCCGCGTCGGCCGGCACGGTGTGCAGCTCGGTGGACATCACGTGCCGGAGCTGGGCGAAGCGGTCCACGCCCACGGTGTCCGCCTCGGTCACCACGCCCAGCGGCCGGCCCTCGTCGTCGATCACCACCACGGCGCCGTGCGACCGCTTCGGCAGCAGGTGGATCGCGTCCCCGACGGTGTCGGTCGGGCCGAGCGTGATCGCGGTGTCGTGCACCAGGTGCCGCCGCTTGACCCAGGCGACGACGTTCGCCACCACCTCGATCGGGATGTCCTGCGGGATGACCGCGATCGCGCCGCGCCGGGCGACCGTCTCGGCCATCCGGCGGCCGGACACCGCGGTCATGTTCGACACGACCAGCGGGATGGTGGTGCCCGTGCCGTCGCTGGCGGACAGGTCGACGTCGAGCCGCGAGCCCACCTCGGAGCGGGCCGGCGCCATGAAGACGTCGTTGTAGGTCAGGTCGTGCGCGGGAACCGCGCCGTGTAGGAACCGCACCCCGCCATCATTCCCGTCGGCCGCCGTCCGCGCCCCCGGTGGTCGCCGAAAACACCCCCGGGCCGGGCGTCGCCGAAGACCACCAGCTCGGCCGGGAAGAGGTCGCGCGCCCCGGCGTCGCCGGGTCAGCCGAACAGCAGCCCCGCCGCGAGCGCGGTCATCACGAGGGCGATCGCACCGTCGACGACCCGCCAGGCCGTCGGGCGGGCCAGCACGGGCGCGAGCCGGTGGGCGGCGGCGCCGATGGTGGTGAACCAGACCACGCTGGCGAGCGCCGCGCCCGCGCCGAAGACCCAGTGGTGCGGGTGCTGGCGGGCCACCCCGCCGAGCAGGAGGACGGTGTCGAGGTACACGTGCGGGTTGAGATAGGTGAAGGCGAGGCAGGCCAGCAGCGTCGCCCCGAGCGTGGCCGGCGGCCGGTCGGCGGGGGAGAGCGCGCCGGGGCGCAGCGCGCGGCGGGCGGCCAGCACGGCGTACCCGAGCAGGAACGCGGCCCCCAGCCAGCGGACGGCGGTCAGGACGGCGGGGTGCTCCGCCGTGGCGGTGCCCATTCCGGCGATGCCGACCGAGATCAGCAGCGCGTCGGAGGCGGCGCACACCGCGACCACGGGCAGGACGTGCTCCCGGCGCAGGCCCTGCCGCAGGACGAAGGCGTTCTGCGCGCCGATGGCGGCGATGAGCGCGATCGAGAGGGAGAAGCCGGCGGCGGCGGAACCTGTCACGGAGCTGCTGAGGATGTCGGGCACGAGCCGAGGCTACGAGCCGCAGCCGATGCAGCCCAGCTAAAGATTCTCACGGCAGATAAGCTCAGCTTCATCATGCTTGACTCCACGCAGCTCCGGACGTTCGCCGCGGTGGTCCGCGAGGGCAGCTTCGAGGCGGCCGCGCACGCGCTGCACGTCACCCCGTCGGCCGTCAGCCAGCGGATGAAGGCGTTGGAGCAGACCGTCGGGCAGGTGCTGGTCCGCCGCACGAAGCCGTGCCAGGCCACCGACGCGGGCCGGCCGCTGCTGCGGCTCGCCGGCCAGGTGGCCCTGCTGGAACGGGAGGCGTTGGAGGCCGCCCGCCCGCCGACGGTCGGCGGGCCCGCCCCCAGCCGGGTGACCATCGTGGCGAACGGCGATTCGCTCGGCACCTGGTTCGTCGGCGCCCTGGCGCGGCTGCCCGCCGAGCTGGCGCTCCTGTTCGACGTCCGCCGGGACGACGAGGACCACACGGCGGAGCTGATCCGCGACGGCACGGCGATGGCCGCGGTGACCGCGCAGCGCGAGGCCGTGCAGGGCTGCCGGGTGGAGCGGCTGGGTGCGATGCGGTACGTCGCGCTGGCCGGGACCGGGTTCGCGGCCCGCCACTTCCCCGACGGCGCCACCGAGGCCGCCCTCGCGACGGCGCCGATGATGGCGTTCGACCGCAAGGACCAGCTCCAGCACCGGTTCGCCCGCACCGTGACCCGGCGTCGGATCGCCCCGCCGGTGCACTACGTCCCGTCCTTCGACGGCTTCAACGAGGCGGTACGGCTGGGCCTGGGGTGGGGGATGGTGCCGGAGCGGATCGCCCGTGCCGACATCGCGGCCGGGCGCTGCGTCGACATCGGTGCCGGGCGTCACCTGGACCGCCCGCTGTACTGGCAGCACTGGCGGGTGGACTCCACCACGCTGGACGCGCTGACCGCCGCCGTCCGGGCGGTCGCCGGCACCGAGCTGCGCTGACTGTGCGGCTGGCCGGGTCGGCCCGGAGAAGGGTCAGGCGATCGTGCAGATCGCCGCGCCGGCGGAGATGACGGCGCCGACCTCGGCGGCGAGGCCGCTCACCGTGCCCGCCTTGTGCGCGTGCAGCGGCTGCTCCATCTTCATCGCCTCCAGCACCACGACCAGGTCGCCCTCGGCGACGGTGTCCCCGTCGGCGACCGCGATCTTGACGATGGTGCCCTGCATGGGCGAGGTGAGCGCGTCGCCGCTGACGGCGGCGCCGGCCTTGGCCGCGCCGCCCCGGCGGGCCGGCTTGCGGGCGGCGGGCGCGGCGGCGGCCGTACCCCCGCCGAGGCCGGCGGGGAGGCTGACCTCCAGCCGCTTGCCGCCGACCTCGACCACGACGGTCTCGCGCTCGGCCGGCGCCTCGGCGGTGCCGGCGGCGGCGGTGAACGGCGGGATGGTGTTGTCGAACTCGGTCTCGATCCACCGGGTGTGCACGGTGAACGGCTCGGCGGTGAACGCCTCGTCGCGGATGACCAGCCGGTGGAACGGCAGCGCGGTGGCCATGCCCTCGACGACCATCTCGTCCAGCGCCCGGCGGGCCCGCTCCAGCGCCTCGGTGCGCGTCTCGCCGGTGATGATCACCTTGGCCAGCAGCGAGTCGAAGTTGCCGCCGATCACGTCGCCGGCCGAGATGCCGGTGTCGACCCGGACGCCGGGGCCCGTGGGCAGCCGCAGCGCGGTGACCGTGCCGGGGGCGGGCAGGAAGTTGCGGCCCGGGTCCTCGCCGTTGATCCGGAACTCGATGGAGTGCCCGCGCGGCGTCGGGTCCTCGGTGAACCGCAGCTTCTCGCCGTCGGCGATCCGGAACTGCTCGCGGACCAGGTCGATGCCGGCGGTCTCCTCGGTGACCGGGTGCTCGACCTGGAGACGGGTGTTGACCTCCAGGAAGGAGATGGTGCCGTCGGCGCCGACCAGGTATTCCACCGTGCCGGCGCCGTGGTAGCCGGCCTCCCGGCAGATCGCCTTGGCACTGTCGTGGATCTGGGCGCGCTGCGCGTCGGTGAGGAACGGCGCCGGGGCCTCCTCGACCAGCTTCTGGTGCCGGCGCTGGAGCGAGCAGTCGCGGGTGCCGACCACGATCACGTTGCCGTGCTGGTCGGCCAGCACCTGCGCCTCGACGTGGCGGGGCTTGTCGAGGTAGCGCTCGACGAAGCACTCGCCCCGGCCGAACGCGGCGACCGCCTCGCGGGTGGCCGACTCGAACAGGTGCGGAATCTCCTCCATCGTGCGGGCCACCTTGAGCCCGCGCCCGCCGCCGCCGAAGGCGGCCTTGATGGCGACCGGCAGGCCGTGGTCGACGGCGAACGCCATCACCTCGTCCGGGTTGGCCACCGGGTCGGGGGTGCCGGGCACCAGGGGGGCGCCGGCGCGCTGGGCGATGTGCCGGGCGGTCACCTTGTCACCGAGGTCGCGGATCGCCTGCGGGGTGGGACCGATCCAGGTCAGCCCGGCGTCGATGACGGCCTGGGCGAAGTCGGCGTTCTCGGCGAGGAAGCCGTAGCCGGGGTGGACGGCGTCGGCGTCGGCCTTGGCGGCGACCGCCAGCAGCTTGTCGATGCGCAGGTACGTCTCGGTCGCGGAGTCCCCGCCGAGCGCGTACGCCTCGTCGGCCAGCGTGGCGTGCAGGGCGTCCCGGTCGGAGTCCGCGTAGACGGCGACGCTGCCCAGACCGGCGTCGCGGCAGGCGCGGATGACGCGGACGGCGATCTCGCCGCGGTTGGCGATGAGTACCTTGCGCACCTTGGGGGCTCCTCCCGGGAGGTTACTGACCGGGAGTGTATCGGCCACCCTGAGAGGGCCTAACGATCGCTCAGTGTGGGATGCCGCACTGCCGCGACGCGCCCTAGTCAAACTTGCTTATTACGCTTGTCCGATGTCTGCCACGCGAATGATGATCCTCGGGCTGGTGCGCTGGATGCAGCCCGTGCACGGCTACGACGTGCGCCGGGAACTGCTCAGTTGGAACGCCGACAGGTGGGCCAACGTGCAGCCCGGCTCGATCTACCACGCCCTGCGCAAGCTGACCGCGGAGGGCCTGCTGCGCGAGGTGGCCACCGAGCAGGTGGGCGCCCGGCCGGCGCGCACCACGTACGAGGTCACCGCCAAGGGCGAGGACGAGTTCGAGTCGCTGCTGCGCGGGCACTGGTGGCAGTTGCACGAGCCGCCCGACCCGTTCGCGGCGGCGTTCTCGTTCCTGCCCGCGCTGCCCCGCGAGGAGGCGTCGGCGGCCCTGCGCAACCGGGCGAACCTGCTGCGCGCCGGCGTCGAGTCGATGCGCGCGGCGCTGGCCTCCGACTGGATGCGCAACTCCAAGCCGGTGCACGTCGGGTGGATGTTCGAACTCTGGGCCGCGCGGGCGGAGGCCGAGGTCGGCTGGTGCGAACGGATCGCCGAACGCATCGACTCCGGTGTGTCGTACCTGCCTGACGGGCTGGTCGGGGCGGAGGGTTGGAACGGGTGGTCCGACGGCGAGACCACACCTCGCGACACAACCGAATAATCAACATTGACCACTGGAGCTATATCGCGTTAGCCTGCTCGCGGCGCGACGGGGGGAGCACGCCGTCCGGCGTCGTCCCCGAGGGACAGACCAGGTGGCCGGTCGCACCGGCCCGGACGACCAGGAGCAGAGATGATCGAGACCAGAGGGCTGCGGAAGTCGTTCCGCTCCCGCGAGGGTCGCCAGACGAGGACCGTCGACGCGGTGCGCGGGGTCGACCTGGAGGTCGCCGCGGGGGAGATCTTCGGTTTCCTCGGCCCCAACGGCGCCGGCAAGACCACCACCCTGCGGATGCTGGCGACCCTGATCGAGCCGGACGGCGGCGAGGCCACCATCGCCGGGGCCGACCTGCGCAAGGACCCGGCCGAGGTGCGCCGCCGTATCGGCTACGTGGCCCAGGGCGGCAGCACCTGGGACGAGTCGACCGCCCGCGAGGAGTTGGTCCTCCAGGCCCGGATGTACGGCATCGGCAAGGCCGAGGCGCAGCGGCGCGCCGTCCGCGCCCTCGACGCCTTCCAGCTCACCGAGTACGCGGACCGCAAGTGCAAGACCTACTCGGGCGGCCAGCGGCGACGGGTGGAGATCGCCCTCGGCATCATCCACGAACCGAAGATCGTCTTCCTGGACGAGCCGACCAGCGGCCTCGACCCGCAGAGCCGCGCGCACATGTGGGACGAGATCCGCCGGCTGCGCGCCGAGGGCATGACGGTCTTCATCACCACGCACTACCTCGACGAGGCCGACGCGCTCTGCGACCGGATCGCGATCATGGATCACGGCGAGGTGGTCGCGGAGGGCACCCCGGCGGGCCTCAAGCGCGAGATCTCCGGCGACGTGGTGCTGGTCGGGCTGGACGCGGCGGCCACCCCGCAGGCCGCGAAGCTGCTCGACAGCGAGCCGTACGTCAACAAGCTGGAGACCGTCGAGGAGGGCGGCCTGCGGCTCTACGTCGACGAGGGCGCGACCGCCATCCCGCAGATCCTGCGCCGCGTCGACACGGCGGGCCTCACGCTCGACTCCATCGAGCTGCACCGGCCCAGCCTCGACGACGTCTTCCTCACCAAGACCGGCCGCTCGCTGCGCGAGTCCTGACCCCCAGACCGGAGAGACCGCATGAAACTCGCCCGTGACACCTGGCTGATCTTCCAGCGCCAGCTCCAGCTGCTGCTGCGCAACCCCGTCTGGGTCTTCGTCGGCATCTTCCAGCCGGTGATGTACCTGCTGCTGTTCGCCCCGCTGCTCAAGCCGGCCCTGAACGCCCCCACCCAGGCGGAGGCCTACAAGATCTTCGTGCCCGGCCTGCTGGTACTGCTGGCCATCTTCGGCGGCCTGTTCCAGGGCTTCGGTCTGATCGCCGAGCTGCGCGCCGGCGTCATCGAACGCTCCCGGGTCACCCCGGTCAGCCGGCTCGCCCTGCTGCTCGGCCGCTCCCTGCGCGACGTGGTGTCGCTGATCGTGCAGGCGGTCATCATCACCCTGCTCGCGCTCCTGTTCGACCTGCGCGTCTTCATCGTCGACCTGCTCCTGGCGTACCTCATGCTCGCCCTGATCGCGCTGATGACCTCGGCCGTCTCCTACGGCGTCGCGCTCAAGGTCAAGAGTGAGGACGCGCTGGCCCCGCTGATGAACACCGTGGCGCAGCCGGTGCTGCTGCTCTCCGGCATCCTGCTGCCGCTCACGTTCGCCCCCGGCTGGCTCCAGGGCATCGCCGAGTGGAACCCGTTCTCCTGGGCCGTCGACGGCACCCGCGCCCTCTTCAACGGCGACCTCGGCGACGACAAGGTCTGGCAGGGGCTCGGCATCATCGCGGTGCTCGCCGCGGCCGGCGTCGTCTGGGCGGCCCGGCAGTTCGCGCGCACCGTCCGCTGAACGGCCGGGCACCGCGACAGCGCGGCGCTCCCGGAGACCTGCGTCGCACTGCGGTGGGGCACCGGCCGGACGCTTGTACCGTAAGGCCGGTGCCCCGCCTCACCCGTGACCGGATTACCTGGCTGACCTATGCCCAGTTGGGCCTGTGGGGTTTCTTCCTCTACGGATTCGGGCCGGTCGTGCCGCTGCTCCGCGACGAACAGGGCACCTCGGCCGCCGTCGCCGGCCTGCACAGCACCGGCATCGCCGTCGGCGCGCTGGCCGGCGGGGCGCTCTTCGCGCCGCTGGCCCGCCGGGTCGGCCGTGGCGGTGCCGTCTGGACCGGGCTGGCCGGGGTGGCGCTCGGCGTCACCGCACTCGGCACCCTGCGGGCACTGCCTGCCACGATCACCGCCGTCGCGGTGATCGCCACCTTCGGCATGCTGGTGATCAGCGGCGTGTCGGTGGTGCTCACCGACCGGCACGGCACCGGCGCGCCGGCCGCGCTGACCGAGGCCAACGCCGCCTGCGCCGGCATGGGCATCCTCGCCCCGCTGGTCATCGGCACCAGCGTCGACGCCGGCTGGGGCTGGCGGCCCGTGATGGCCGTCGAGGCCGGCCTGATCGCGCTGGTCGCGCTCGCCGCCGTGACCTTCCGCGTACGCCTGCCGCGCGCCGCCCCCGCTGCGGCTGCCGGGGATCTCCCGGCCGGTGACCCGGCCGACACCGTCCCGCCTGCCGGCGCGCGTCGGGCTGCGCCCGTCGCCGGGGCCGCGCGGCGGCTGCCCCCGACGTACTGGATCGCCTGGGTGCTGATGGCGGTCACCGGCTCGATCGAGGTCTGCCTGTCCCTCTGGACCGCCGACGTGCTCCGCTCGCACGCCGGAATGGCAGCCGGCGCCGCCTCGGCCGCCGTCGCGGCGATCGTCTGCGGCATGTTCGTCGGCCGGCTCGTCGGGGGCCGGTTCGCGTTGCGGTACCGGCCGGTGCCGCTGCTGCTGGCCGCGCTGGGCGTGTCGCTGGCCGGGTTCGCGCTGTTCTGGGTCGCCCCGGTCGGCTGGCTCGCGGTCGCCGGCCTCGTCGTGCTCGGCCTCGGCAACGCGCTGCACTACCCGCTGGCCATCTCGATCGCGCTCGCCGTCGCCGGGCCGGCCGCGGACCGGGCGGCCGGCTGGGCGTCGTACTCGATGGGGGTCGGCTTCGGGATCGCGCCGGTCGCGCTCGGCTGGGTGGCCGACGGGGTGGGGCCGCACCTGGCGTTCCTGCTGCTGCCGGGCTTCATCGCGGCGGCCGCGCTGCTCACCGCCCGCCTGGGTCGCGCCCTGCGCCCGGCCCCCGACGAGGTCCGGACCCCGACCCCCGTCTGACCCCCTTCGGGCACTGGATCTTGGTACGGAACGGCCTGTCCAGGGTCGTTTCGTACCAAGATCCGCAGGGGCGGGGCGGTCAGTGCACCCGGGCCAGGGTCAGGCCGTCGGCGATCGGCAGCATCACCGCGTCCACCCGGACGTCGGCGAGCACCTCGTCGTTGAACGCGGCGATGGCCCGGTCGTCGGCGTTCTGCGGCGCGATCACCCGGCCGCCGCGCAGCACGTTGTCGACCGCGATCACCCCGCCGGGACGCATCCGAGGCACCAGCTCCGCCCAGTAGATCGGATACCCGGTCTTGTCCGCGTCGATGAACGCGAAGTCAAGATGACGTTCGTGGGGCAGCTCGCGCAGCGTGTCGCCGGCCGGGCCGATGCGCAGCTCGATGCGATCCGCCACGCCGGCGCGGGCCCAGTACCGCCGGGCGATGCCCGTGAACTCCTCGGAGATGTCGAAGCAGGTCAGCCGCCCGCCCTCGGGCAGCCCCCGGGCGATCGCCAGTGAGGAGAGGCCGGTGAAGGTGCCCACCTCTACGGCCTGCCGCACGCCGAGCAGCCGGGTGAGGAAGGTCAGGAACGCGGCCTGCTCCGGCGCGACCTGCATCTGTGCGTTGTCCGGCAGGGCGGCGCGGGTCTCCTCGGCCAGGTCCCGCATGATCTCGTCCGGCGGCGACCCGTGCGTCACCAGGTACGCGTGCAGTTCCGACGTGAGCGGGATCGACTTCGTGGTCATGAACGGACGCTAGCCGAGCGGTTCGACCGACTGGTTGCCGGGCGCGACCTTTGTCCACAGATCGGTGATTCGCAGATCCAGCTCGGCCAGGAGGCGGCGCAGCATCGGCAGCGAGAGCCCGATGACGGTGCTCGGGTCGCCCTCGATCCGCTCCACGAACGGCCCGCCCAGCCCGTCGATCGTGAAGGCGCCGGCCACCGCGAGCGGCTCGCCGGTGCCCACGTACGTGGCGATCTCGTTGTCGCTGACGTCGGCGAAGTGCACGACGGTGGAGGCGACCGCCTCGGCCCGACGCCCCGTCACGATGTCAATGAGGCAGTGCCCACTGTGCAGCACGCCGCTGCGCCCGCGCATGCGCTGCCAGCGCCGGGTGGCGTCCGCCGCGTCGGCCGGCTTGCCGAGGATCTCCCCGTCGAAGGCCAGCACCGAATCGCACCCGATCACCAGCGTCCGCTGGTCGTCGGTCGGCCGGAGCCGGGTGAGCACCGCCTCCGCCTTCAACCGGGCCAGTTCCAGGCAGAGATCCTCGGCCTGCTCGGTGACCACCAGGGACTCGTCGACGCCGCTGACCAGCACGTCCGGTTCGATCCCGGCGGCCTGGAGAATCTTGCGGCGGGCGGGGCTCGCCGAGGCGAGCACGAGGCGGAGCGGCATCGTTTCTGGCACGTCGCCGACGTTACCGGCTGATCCGGGGAGGTGGGTCGTCGCCGTGGCGCCGGCGACGCGCAACCAGGACCCAGGCGCCACCGGCAGCCACAATCACACCGAGGGTGACCAGGCCACGGGCTGTCGCTCCGCCGTCGCTGTCGCCGGCGGGCTCCGCGACCGCCGTCGTGGTCGAGGCGGTGGGCGCCGGGCCGCTCGCCGTCGCCGAACCGAAGCCCAGCGGGGGTACGTCTGCCGTCAGCGCCGCTACGAGGTCGATGACCCCGTAGCCGTACTCGTCGTCCCGTCCCGGTGGTCCCTTGTCGACGGCGGTGGCCGTGAGCCGATGCACTACCTCGGAGGCCGGGAGGTACGGGTACTTCGACCGAATCAGTGCAGCAGCCCCGGCCACGATCGCTGTAGCTCCCGATGTGCCAGCGCCCTTCGAGTATTTTCCGTCGTAGCTGGTGCTATAGATATCAACGGCAGGCGCAACTACATCAATCTCTGGACCGGTCACGGAGACGGCCGCATGTCTTCCTACGCGATCGATTCCACCGACAGCTATTACGCCCTCCTTTGACGCAGGGTAGCTTACGCGTGCGTCCTCGGGACTGTTGCCCGCCGCCGCTACCACGACGATATTCGAGGCCAAAGCGGTGCCGACCGCCTGATCGAGGCGAGGGCTAGACGTGCCGCCGCTAGAAATGCTTATGACCTCAGCGCCTTGTGATATCGCGTATTCGATTCCTTGAGCGAGCGCATCTGGCTCACCATCGTCGTTCGGTGGGGAGTCGAATATCGGCAGAATCTTCGCCCTCGGGGCGACGCCTAGCGCTCCTTCGGTTGGACTCCGGCCGTGAGCAGCGATGAGGCCAGCCATGGATGTGCCGTGACCGTCTAGGTCTTGCCGGCCGTCGCCAACGCCCCCGGGAATTAGGTCAACCCCGGGAAGTAAGTTGTTCCGCAGGTCCGGGTGTGGATCCACGCCAGTGTCCGGAACGGCGACTACCACACCCTCGCCTTGCGTGATCCGGTGCGCGTCAGTTGCATTTAGGTAGCGCAAATGCCACTGGTCGCCTCGGATTTGGACGGACTCTGTGGGATGTGGTGCTGTGGAACTCGATACGGCCGCAGCTGCATTGAACGTCCACAGCGTTGTAACCCATAGCGTTAGTACCGCCAGCATTTTGCCGGCTGGCCGTATTCTCACCTGTTGAAGCCGATGGCAGGCCCTGGATCGATTGGGCCTTCCTCGTCTGGCGGACGGACCACTGGGGTCACTCCTTGGTCCACTTCCCAAGGATGGTCGGGATCCCACCGACGCAGTTCGTCATCGCTCTTATCGGAATGCGCAGACCGTCCGGGTGTCGCGCCGATGCTGCTAGTGCTTCCTGTGCCGGCGTAGCTACCCATGCCTGGGGAACCGCCGAAGGGGGGTGCCCCATGCGTCGAACCAAAACTTCGTCCGCCACCTGGTCGAGAACCGGCTCCACCCGTTGGCGCGGTGCCAGCGCCTCCTCCACCGATCACCCCACCGATCGGGTTGACCCGACGTGGCTGGCTATTAGTTGCCCCCGGCTGGCTGAGACCCATCCCAGGTGCTCCGCCGATAAGGCCGCCCGGCGGCATCGGCCTTGGTTGAGATGGTGAAGCGGCACTTGGTTGGCCGTTCACGCCGCCCACAATGGGCGGCCTCGCCTGACCTGGCTGACCGGATGTTGAACCAGTTGGAAACGGCCGGCTCGGAGCGCGCGGGGGGAGTCCTGACGGCATTCCGAGGTTTGGCCCGGTCGAAGGGGATGAAGGTGCCGTGGCGGGCAACGCGGGATTGGCTGGCGTCGGAGTTAGCCCAACGCCGGCGCCTCCAAGGACTGGCCCGCTGCCAGGCGCTGTCGGAGTGGAGACAGGCTTAAGGGTGCGACTTGGCCCCGGCGAGAGCGCCTCAGATTTTCCTTGCACTGGTGCCGGAACGATCGGGGGAATGATCGGTGCGATATCCGAGCCGCCATAGATATCCGGATTATCTGTGTGTTTCGGCGGCCTAACGGGAGGGGGCTTTTGGAGCATTACTTGGGCGTGTTGGAGTTCGCCGCTGAGGCCGTACATGATGCCCCGTGCCTGGACGTTGAGCCGTTCCAGGTCGGCGTCCGTCACGGGGCGGTCGGGGACGCGGCTGCCCATGGCCGCCTTCGGGTCCGCGAGCGTCGCCTCGTACGTCCGCTTCTCCTGGAGCTTGACGGCGTACTCGTCGTAGATTTTCTTGAGTTCGGCGCGGGTGGTCCCGATGGCCTGTGTCGCGGCGGAGAGCACGGTGTAGTTGGCGCTGGCCGCGTCGTGGGTGCGCTGCACCTTGTCGATCAGCTCGTCGAGCTCGCGGACGTACGCCCGGGCTGCCTCGTTGGTCTCCGGGGGCCATGCCTCCGCCAGCCCGCGCCGGTATTCCTGGAGCCGGCTCAGGTGGGTCCGGGCAAGGTCGCAGACCTTGCGCCAGCCGGCGACCTGCTTCCAGTGGTTGGTGGTGTCGTGGTCCTGGAGGCAGGCCCACATGCTGGCCACGTCCATCAGCCGCCAGTCGGTGAGGCCGGACGTGCGGCCGCTGCCCCGCTCGATCACGGCAGCACCACCCGCCCCGGCCCCGTCTCCGGCCCGGTGGGATCGTGCAACACGGGTGACGGGCCGCGTGACGCGGCGGTCGCCGGGTTGGCGAGCGCCCGCTCGACGTCGGCCACCCGCGCGGAGGAGAAGGCGTCGGAGTCGGTGTAGCGCGCGGCGACGACGCTGGCGGCCCCGGCCAGGTGGCCGGTGGCGTCGCGGACGCCCCAGACCATGTCGGCGGTGGCCTGCTGGGTCTCGTGGTGGGCGCGCAGGAAGTTGACCAGCTCGATGAAGGCGTCGGCCGGGTTGGGCACCGGCGCCTTCATGTCCTCGGCGATGTACGACAGGTGGGGGGCGTAGTTGCGTTCCACCTCGGCCTGGAGCTTGTCGGCGAACTCGCGTAACCGGCGGATGTCGGCCTCGATGCCGCCGTAACCGCGGAGCCAGGACGCTGGACGGTCCTCCTCGGGGATCATCGGCCCTCCCTATCCGTCACTGCGCCGTTTCCCTGAGTGAGGTTAATGGGTGTCCGACGCTGTCGGCAGCCCCAACCTCGCACACTCGAGCCGTTCGGCAGGGTGGGCAGGGGCACCGAGCTGGGGTGATCCGTACCGGGAAAAGGTCAGCGGGGCAGGCCGGAGGCGCGCCACCCGCCGGGACCGGCGACGGGCGTCGCGGTGGCCGGTCGCCCGCTGCGCGCCCAGGCGGACGCGGCGGCCGGCGAGGGTGCCGCGGCCGGACGGGACCGGACGACGATCGCGCCCACCAGCGCGGCCAGCTCCTCGGCGGTGGGGACCCCGCGGACGACCCGGAACAGCGGCTCTTCGGCAGACATGGCGTCAGCGTACGCGGCGGCAAGCTTGACCTGAACCGCACAGTGGCGTGCCGGCGGTGTGAGCGTCGTGCCCGCCGGGTACCGTCTGGGCGATGTCTAACGCGCTGCCCCAACTCGTCGCTGACCGATACCGGCTCCTCTCGCCGCTCGGTCAGGGCGGCATGGGTCGGGTGTGGAAGGCGCGCGACGAGGTGCTGCACCGGGACGTGGCGATCAAGGAGCTCGTCCCGCCGCCCAGCCTCACCGACGACGAGCGCCGCGAGATGCGGGAGCGGTCGCTGCGCGAGGCCCGGGCCATCGCCCGGCTCAACCACATCAACGTGGTCCGCATCTTCGACGTGCTGCGCACCGACGGCGACCCGTGGATCGTCATGGAGTACGTGGCGTCGAAGTCGTTGCAGGACACCCTCGCCGAGGACGGTCCGGTGCCGCCGGCGCGTGCGGTCGAGATCGGGCTCGGCGTGCTGGGCGCGCTGAAGGCGGCGCACAAGGCCGGCGTGATGCACCGCGACGTCAAGCCGGGCAACGTGCTGCTCGGCAACGACGGCCGGGTGGTACTGACCGATTTCGGTCTCGCCACGATCCCCGGCGACCCGAACGTGACCCGGACGGGCATGGTGCTCGGTTCGCCCGCGTACATCGCGCCGGAGCGGGCCCGCGACGGCACCGCCGGGCCGGAGGCCGACCTCTGGTCGCTGGGCGCCACCCTCTACGCCGCGGTCGAGGGCAAGTCGCCGTACGCCCGGCCGTCGGCGATCGCCACCCTGGCGGCGCTCGCCACCGAGGCACCCCCGCCGCCGAAGAACGCCGGCCCGCTCAAGCCGGTGCTCAACGGCCTGCTGCGCAAGGACCCGAACGAGCGGATCACCGCCGAGGTGGCGGAGAAGCTGCTGCGCCGTGCCGGCGGCAAGCGCACCCGCACCATCCCGCTGCTCGACGGCGTACGCCGGCCGGGGCCGAACGGCCCGCGCGAGCCGCGCCCGCCGCTGGTGCCGGCGCCGCGACCGGCCGAGGACCCGGCGGCCAGGCCGGTCAGCCCGCCGACGCCCCGCGCGCCGCAGGAGGCGGTCGCCTCCGCCAGTGTCACCGTGGCGGCCGAGAGCGCGTCCGCCGCCTCGGATGCCGCGCCGACCGCCAAGGTCGAGCCGTCGACGTCCGACACCGCGCCGACGGCGAAGGTCGAGGCACCGAAGCCGGCGGCTGGCACCTCGTCGGCCGAGCCGGTGAGCCCCGCGCCGCCCAGGCCGGTGAACCCCACGTCGGTGATGCCCGCGCCAGTGATGCCCGCGCCGGTGAGCCCGCCGTCCGGCCGCGCCACGGTGGTGTCTCCCGACGGTACGAAGCCCGACAACACCCGGCGCAACGTGCTGATCGGGGTGCTGGTGGCGCTGCTGCTGGTCGGCCTGGTGCTGGTCGTGCCGATGCTGACCAGCGGCGACGGCGACGGCGACACCCCGCAGGCCGACCCGACCACTGCCGCCTCGCAGGCACCGCAGACGTCGGGGCCCGCCGCGCCCCCACCGACCAGCGCCGCCCCCAGAGCGACGCCGTCCGCCACCCCCTCGGCGGCGGAACTGCCGGCCGGCTGGAAGCTGCACAAGGACCCGGCCGGGTTCGAATTGCCGCTGCCGGAGGGCTGGGTGCGCCGGAGCGGCGGAGCGGACACCGTCATCTTCGACGAGCCCGGCGGTGTCGGCGAACTGCTCGTCCAGTGGACGAGCACGCCGAAGTCGGACGCGGCCGCCGAATGGAGGCGAATCGAGTCGGCCCGCAAGAAAATCGTCAACAACTACCAGTACCTGAGCATCGAGCGCTGTGACTACTGGAAGACCTGCGCGGACTGGGAGTGGTTGGAGACCCGCGACGGCACGCGGATCCACGTCCGCAACCGGGGCTTCGTGACGGCCAAGAACCGCGGCTACGCCCTTCGGTGGGAGGTCGCCGCGGCGGACTGGCAGGCCAACCTGCCCAACTTCGACCGGATCGCGAGCGGGTTCGTGCCCGACCGCAAGGACTGATCCGCGGGATTCGTGCCGCTGCGAGGTTGATTCGCATGACCTTCCGTCGTACGGGGTATCTGACCCTTCACGACGGAAGGGAGGCACGACATGGGTTACCGACGGAAGGACGCCCGGCCCCGGGTGGCACTGTGGATGCTCGTGGCCCTCGGCGACGTCGTCCTGCTGCTCGTCGGCGCCGGCCTGTCGGCACTGTTCGCGCTGCTCAGCGTCGTCACCGTCGCCCTCGCCGCAGTGGCGGCCTGGCGGATCACGCGGCGTGGTGGGCTCGCCCGCGACAACGCGGTGACCGTTCCGGTGGCGGCCCGACGGCGGGCCTGACGCCCGCAGGCCCGACGGTGGGCCTGACACCGGCGCTGGTGGCGTGGCGGCAGCCGGACCAGTTGTCGACCGTACGGTGACAGCCGATCCCGCTGCCGCCAACTGCCTCCCCAGGCGAGTCAGGCTCAGGCGGTGTTGTTGGCCAGCGCGATCAGCCGGGTACGGTCACCGTTCCAGTAGTTGCGGTCGACGGGGCCGCTGATTCCGGCGACGCTGCCGCTGTCGGTGTACTGCCAGAAGCTCCAGAACGGCGCCCCGGCCGGCAGGGTGCCGGGGGAGGTGGACCAGCGGGCGATCCAGAGCGGGTGGTTCGCCCACGGGCCGGTCCAACTGCCGGTGCACGTGTTCCACCAGCTGGTGGTCGTGTAGATGACCGCGTAGCGGCCGGTACGCGAGCGGTAGGTGTTGAGGAAGTCCTGGACCCAGCTGCGCATCCCGGACGTGCTCAGGCCGTAGCAGTACCCTCCGCTGTACGGGTTGGCCTCCAGGTCCAGCGCGGCGGGGAGGGTGCGGCTGTCGGCCGACCAGGCGCCGCCGTTGGAGGCCAGGTAGTTCGCCTGGATCGCCCCGGAGGAGATGTTCGGCCGGGCGAAGTGGTACGCCCCCCGGATCACCCCCGCGTAGTACGAGTTGGTGTAGTTGCTATTGAAGTTCGGGTCCTTGTAGCTCGTGCCCTCGGTGGCCTTGATGAAGGCGAACTGGATCCCGGCGTTGCGCACGCTCGTCCAGTTGATGCTGCCCTGGTAGCGGGAGACGTCGATGCCGGGCGTGGTGGCCGCGGCCGCCGGGGTGCTGGTGGCGACGAGCCCCGCCGCCACGGTGGCGAGCGCGGTGAGGCCGGTGGCGAGCATTCTGCGCAGCGATGGTCTGGTACGGGTCATGGATGCCTCCAAGGACGCCGATGGAATTGACGACCATCTTTGAAGATAAGCGTCCTCGATCACAAGGGGCGCTAAACAAATTTACATTGACGACTGACGTTGGACTCGGCGCAGCGAAGCCGGGTCGACACCCCAGCGGAACGGCTCGGTCAGGGTGAGGCGCTCGCCCGCCTTGGCGACCTGGTCCTCGACGTAGTGCGCACCGTCCAGCCGGAACAGCCGCAACGAGTGGGTCTGGCCGTCCTGCTCGACCAGCAGATACCAGGGAATCCGGGCGATGGCGTAGAGCGGCATCCTGACCAGTCGGTCGGCCGCCGCGTTCCCCGGAGAGACGATCCCGCAGACGAGGACGACCTCGCCCGCCTCGACCACGGTGCCCTCGTCGTCGGTGTCGGCGACGACAACGTCCGGGATGACGATCCGGTCGACCCCGAGGCGGACGTTCACCGCCTCGAAGACCGCGAGGGCGCCGGCCGCGCCGTCGAGGCTGTTGGCCAGCAGCCTCGACACCGACTGGTGTCGCTTGCTCGGGGCAGGGCTCACGATCAGGCTCCCGTCGAGCAGTTCGACCCGGTTCGAAGTCTCGCCCATGGCGAGGTACTCGGCCTCAGTCCACAGGCCGACGTGGGGTTCCAGGGGTGTCGCGCTCACCGGCGTCCACGTCCCGCTCCGATCGCCACCAGGTCAGCTTCACACGATACGGACCGACGAGGGCGTAGCGACACAGGTCCGGGCCGGTAGGCTCGCGCCCCATGGTGTCGATCGACGGGCTCGGCGGTCTCTGGGACAAGCTGTTCGCGGCGCAGCCGGACCCACCGCCCCTGCTGGTGTTGCTGACCGCCGTCGTCGCGCTGGTGGTCGTGTCCACCCGGCTGCCCTGGCGGATCGCCCGAAACGCCGTCACCATCGCCCACGAGGGCGGGCACGCGCTGGTCGCGCTGCTCACCGGCCGCCGGCTGCACGGCATCCGGCTGCACTCGGACACCTCGGGGCTCACCCTCTCCGCCGGCCGGCCCGCCGGCCCGGGGATGATCCTCACCCTGCTGGCCGGTTACGTCGCCCCCCCGCTGGTCGGGCTGGCCGGCGCGTGGCTGCTCGGCGGCAACCGGATCACCCTGCTGCTCTGGGTCGCCGTGGCGCTGCTACTGGCCATGCTGGTCATGATCCGCAACGTCTTCGGCGTGCTCTCGCTGCTGGTCACCGGCGGGGTGGTGCTCGCCGTCTCCTGGTACGCCACGCCGCAGGTGCAGGCGGCGTTCGCGTACACCGGGGTGTGGTTCCTGCTGCTCGGCGGCGTGCGACCCGTGGTGGAGCTGCAACGGCTGCGCTCCCGGGGACGGATGCCCGCCTCCGACGCCGACCAGCTCGCCGGGATCACTCCGCTGCCGGCGTTCTTCTGGGTCACCGTGTTCGCCCTGGTCAACCTGGTCGCCCTCGGCGCGGGCGCGCTGCTGCTCGCTGGCCCGATCCTCGCCGAGGCCGGCATCACGCTCTGAGCGGCGCCGACCCGGCACGGGGAAAGTACGGGGAGACACCACGCCTGACCAGGCCGTCCGCCGTCGCCGGGGAGGGCGCGGAAGCGCGAGCGGGCAGAATGGGCCCGAGCTTGCGGTCCGCCGCGCGCTGCGGGATCGGGTTCCGGCCGGCGGGTTCCGGTCGGCGGAGCTGGCGAAAATGATCGGTTGACCGGGCAACCGACGGCCCCGGCCGGCGCGTGTTCCCTGCGACCGTCACGGGGGAGGTAGCAGGGTGCCGGACGTCGACGGCTTCGACGAGTTCTACCGGGGCAGCCGGCAACGGTTGCTGGGCTTCGTCTACGTGCTCACCGGTGACCTCGCCGAGGCGCAGGACGCCGTGCAGGAGGCGTACGTGCGCGCCTGGCAGCGCTGGTCGACCGTGAGCGCGTACGAGGAGCCGGAGGCGTGGGTGCGGGTGGTGGCCAGTCGGATCGCGGTCAGCCGCTGGCGCAGCCTGCGCAGCCGCGCCCGCGCCTACCTGCGGCACGGCGCCACCGATACCGTTCCCGGCCCGGATCCCGACACCGTCGACGTGGTCGCCGCGCTGCGCCGGCTGCCCGAGGAGCAGCGCACCGCGATCGCCCTGTACTACCTGGTCGGCATGCCGGTGGCCGAGGTGGCCCGGCAGACCGACGCCCCCGTGGGCACGGTCAAGGCCCGACTCTCCCGTGGGCGCGCCGCGCTGGCCGGGCTGCTCGCCGTCTCTGATCTGAAGGAGGCCGCCGATGCGTGACGAGACGAGGTTCGTCGACCGGCTGCACCGGGACCTGCGGGACGTCCGCTGGCCGGAGCCCGCCGAGATCCGTGCCCGGGCCCGCCGGCGCAGCCGGCGTACGGCGCTGACGGCGGCGGTCGCGGTGCTCGCCGTGATGTCGGGTTCCGCGTACGCGGTGGCCGGGCGGCCGGTGTCGCCGCCGCCCCCGGTCGCCGCCACCCTGGTGTCTCCGGCGCACGCCGCGTCGGCCGAGGTCCCGCAGGAGGCCCTGCTCACCCCCCGGGACGTGCCCCTGAAGACGGGTGTGCAGCTCGGTGAGACGGGCGTGGTGGAGCCGGTACGGGTCGACCCGGTGCTGGAGTCCTGCGGCCGCGAACGGGGTGTGCCGTCGGGCCCGGCCACGTCCCGCTATTCGCGGTCCCGGACCCTGCTCCGGGCGCCGGTGGACCCGACGACGCGACAACCGGTGCTCACCCAGGACGTGTACCGGGTCGACCCGGGCCAGGGGCGGCTGGTCTTCGGCCTCGTCGGGCTGCTGCTCAACGCCTGTGCGGAATGGCAGCTCGCCGGCTCCGCGTTCGTGGACGGCCGCACGGTGCCGACCGTCCAGACGCACCGGTGGGAAACGCCGGCCAGCGGCTTCGCCGGCGACGAGTCCGTGATGCTGCGCCACGTGTCGCTGGCCCCCCGCAGCGCGGGCGACGGGAAGGTGGTGGCCGCGACCCCGGCGGTCGAGGTCACCATGGTGGTGCGGGTCGGTGACCTGGTCACCGTGGTCGCGACCGGCCCGGGCGCCGTCGCGGACACGGTCGACGGCGTCCGTCCCGGCCGTGGCCTGAGTCACGCCGAGCTGGAGGCGTTGGGCAGGACCGCGGCGCACCGGATGTGCGCGGCGGCGAACCCCGGCTGCTGAACGGAGGTCCCCGCCTCCACGAGGACGCGGGGACCTCCGGAAATGTCCTTACAGCGGGATGTTGCCGTGCTTCTTCGGGGGCAGGGTCTCGCGCTTGGTACGCAGCACCCGCAGGGCGCGGACGATCTGCGTGCGGGTCTCGTGCGGCGGGATGACGCTGTCGACGTAGCCGCGCTCGGCCGCGATGTACGGGTTGGCGAGGGTGTCCTCGTACTCGGTGATCTTCTCGGCCCGCACGGCGGCCGGGTCCTCGGCGGCGGCCAGCTCCTGCCGGTAGAGGATGTTCACCGCGCCCTGCGCGCCCATCACCGCGATCTGCGCGGTCGGCCAGGCGAAGTTCAGGTCCGCGCCGAGGTGCTTGGAGCCCATCACGTCGTACGCCCCGCCGTAGGCCTTGCGGGTGATGACGGTGACCTTCGGGACGGTGGCCTCGGCGTACGCGTAGATGAGCTTCGCGCCGCGGCGGATGATGCCGTCCCACTCCTGGCCGGTGCCGGGCAGGAAGCCGGGAACGTCCACGAAGGTCAGCACCGGGATGTTGAACGCGTCGCAGGTGCGCACGAACCGGGCGGCCTTCTCCGACGCGGCGATGTCCAGGGTGCCCGCGAAGTGCATCGGCTGGTTGGCGACCACGCCGACCGGGCGCCCCTCGACCCGGCCGTAGCCGATGATCAGGTTCTGCGCGTAGAGCGGCTGGACCTCCAGGAACTCGCCGTCGTCCAGGACGTGCTCGATGACCCGGTGCATGTCGTACGGCTGGTTCGCCGAGTCGGGGATCAGCGTGTCCAGCTCCCGGTCCTCGTCGCTCACGGAGAGGTCCGCGGGGGCCTCGTAGACCACCGGCTCGTCCAGGTTGTTCGACGGCAGGTACGACAGCAGCGCCTTCACGTACTCGATCGCGTCCTCCTCGTCGCTGGCGAGGTAGTGCGCGTTGCCGCTGCGGGAGTTGTGCGTACGGGCGCCGCCCAGCTCCTCCATCGCCACGTCCTCGCCGGTGACGGTCTTGATGACGTCGGGGCCGGTGATGAACATGTGCGAGGTCTGGTCGACCATCACGGTGAAGTCGGTGACCGCCGGGGAGTAGACGGCGCCCCCCGCGCACGGGCCCATGATCAGGGAGATCTGCGGGATGACTCCGCTGGCCCGGACGTTGCGGAAGAAGATCTCGCCGTAGAGCCCGAGCGAGGCCACGCCCTCCTGGATGCGGGCACCGCCGGAGTCGTTGATGCCGACGACCGGGCAGCCGATCTTCATGGCCAGGTCCATCACCTTGACGATCTTCTCGCCGAAGACCTCGCCGAGGGAGCCGCCGAAGACCGTGAAGTCCTGGGCGAACACGCAGACCTGGCGGCCGTCGATGGTGCCGTAGCCGGTGATCACGCCGTCGCCGTACGGGCGGGTCCTGTCCAGCCCGAAGTTGGTGGACCGGTGCCGGGCCAGCTCGTCCAACTCGACGAAGGAGCCCTCGTCGAGCAGCATCTCGATCCGCTCGCGGGCGGTCTTCTTGCCCCTCGCGTGCTGCTTCTCGACCGCGCGCGCCGACCCGGCGTGCACCGCCTCATCGACCCGTCGCTCCAGGTCAGCCAGCTTTCCCGCGGTGCTGTGGATGTTGATCCCGGTCTCGGTAGTCACCCTGGGAATATAACGATGGTTCAGGCCGTCGCCCCTGTGCAGTTCGCCTCAGCCCGGCGACCGCTCGGCGACGACGCCCACGGACGCCCGCCCGGCGGCCGGCGGGTGGGCGTCGGGCGGGCCGTAGGCTGACGGGATGCCGGGCTCGCCGTACACCGATCTGGACCGTCCGCCGCTGTCGGCGGCCCGGTTGCGGCGGGCGCTGGTCGCCCCGCACGGGCCGTGGGCGCGGCTGGAGCTGCGTGTCGAGACCGGCTCGACCAACGCGGACGTCGCCGAGGCGGCCCGGGCCGGCGAGCCGGAGGGGCTGGTGGTGGTCGCGGAGCGGCAGATCGCCGGACGCGGCCGGCGCGGCCGGGCGTGGCAGTCACCGGCGCGGGCGGGCATCGCCACCAGCGTCCTGCTCCGGCCGGGGGAGGCCGTCACCGACCGTGGCTGGCCGCCGGTGCCCCCGTCGGGGTACGGCTGGCTGCCGCTGCTCGCCGGCGTGGCCCTGGTCGAGGCGGTGGCCCGGCTGGCCGAGCTGGACGCCGGCCTGAAGTGGCCCAACGACCTGCTGATCGGCGACGCGAAGTGCGCCGGGATCCTCGCCGAGGCGGTGCCGGGGGACTCGCCGGCGCAGCCGCCCGCGATCGTGCTCGGCATCGGCCTCAACGTCACGCTCCGCGCCGACGAGCTGCCGGAGCACCCGACCGGCCTGCCGGCGACCTCGCTGCAACTGGCCGGCGCGGCGGCCACCGACCGCGATCCGCTGCTGCGGGCCCTGCTCCGCTCGGTCGCCGACTGGTACGCCCGCTGGCGTTCGGCCGGCGGGGACGCGGTCGCCAGCGGGCTGCGCGACGCCTACCTGGCCGCCTGCGCGACGATCGGCCGCCAGGTACGCGTACTGCTGCCCGGCGGCGGGGAGATCACCGGCGCCGCGACCGGCGTGGACGCCGACGGCCGACTGCTGGTCACCACCCCCACGGGCGTGCGCGCCCTGGCCGCCGGCGACGTCCTCCACCTCCGCTGACCCCCGGCCTCTCCTTCCCGCGAGCTTGCACTTTGCCCTGGCGAACGGGGCGAAAGCCGCGAGACGGGGGCCGACACCGCAAGATCGCGGGGGCGGGATCGCCGCGCGGCTGATGTCGCGGCGGGAGGGAGAGCGGTTACGGTCAGCGCGTCCGTTTCTGCGAGGAGGTTCCCGTGGCGTTCCCCGATGACGTGCTCACCGAGGACGAGCATGTCGTGCTGCACCTGCACCCGCACTGGAAGGCGCTGATCCGGCCGGTCGCGGTGCTCGTGCTCGCCGTCGCGGCGGTGGTGGCCGGCATGGTCCTGCTGCCGTCCGGCGGGGGCGGCTCGATCGCGCTCGCCGTGATCGGGGTGCTGGCCCTGGTGGCGGTGCTCTGGCTGGCGCTCTGGCCGTTCCTGGTCTGGCGGACCACCCACTACCTCTTCACGAACGAGCGGGTGCTGCTCCAGCACGGCGTGCTCTCCCGCGACCGGCGGGACATCCCGCTCACCCGGGTCAACGACCACGCGATGAACCAGCGGTTCGTCGAGCGCCTGCTCGGTTGCGGCACCCTGACCATCGAGTCCGCCGGCGAGCGCGGGCAGTCCGTCCTGCACGACGTGCCTGGGGTCGGCCAGGTCCAGACCAAGCTCTACGAGCTGGTCGAGGCCCACCACGACAAGCACTCCCTCGGCGACGCCGAGATGCGCGACATCCTGGCGGACATGAACGAGGGGAAGCCGCTGCGCGACCCCACCGCCTGAGTCCGGCCCCACGCCCGTCCGCCCGCCCGCCCGGTAACGGCGCGGCGGCGCGGGGCGTGGCGGGTCAGCGGCGCGGGGTGCGGCGGGTGCTGGCCTGGAGTTCGGCGGCCAGCTCGGCCTCCAGCTCCCGGTCGAGGGAGCCGCCGATGCCGGCGTCGAGCGGCACGGGGCGGCCCTGGAGCGGGGCGCTCTGGCCGGTCGCCGGCACGGGGGCCGGGCCGCGCCGTTCGGCGCCCGGTGGTGGCTGCGCCTCCTCCAGCTCGGAGATGGATTCGGCCAGCTCCGCCACCGGGTCCATCTCGGCCATCGTGTCCCACTCGTCGCGCGGGATGCTGTGCCACGTCTCGGCGGCGTGGGCTGGTGCCGGTTGGAAGACGAACGTCCGGTAGGACCAGAACCGGAACAGCGTCGCGAGCAGCACGCCGCCGGTCTTCGCCACGTTCAGGGCCAGCAGGCTGGTCACGCCCAGGCCGTACTTGGCGGCGGCGAGGACGCCCAGCTCGATGAGCAGGCCGGCTCCGTTGAAGAGGAAGAACAGGGCGTATTCGCGTCGCATCGCCGACTTCGGGCGGTCGCGGTACGTCCAGTGGCGATTCATCAGATACGACGTGATGGTCGCCACGATGGTGGCGATGACCGTCGCCTTCAACTGGCCGTCGACAAAAACGGTGAGTGCCAGGGCATTGAACACCGCGTAATTGATGACGGTGTTGACGCCGCCGACGATGCCGAATTTGAGCGCCTCGTGGATGAACTTCTGCCAGCGCTCGGGCAGCAGACGGACAAGACGCATGCGGAACACCTTAGGGCAGTGGGCGGGGCCGGGAGGCTCCGGCCGGGACGAGGTGGGCGGCAGGTCACGCCCGGTGGTCTCGGTCGTGCTTCACTTCCGGAACGGCTGGGGTTCCCGCTTCCACGAAGACGAACCGTCGGTAGGACCAGAATCGGAACAGCGTCCCGAGCCCGGTGCCGACGATGAAGCTGGCGATGTTGTCGGCCAACGGGGTCTGGAAGACCTCCGGCCAGATGCTGCCCAGGCCGTAGCGGCTGATGGCCAGGCAGGCGACCGCGATCCCCAGGCCGACGCCGTTGAAGAAGAAGAACAGCGCGTACTCGCGGGCCGGGTTGGAGCGCTTGCGGTGCCGCCACGTCCAGAACCGGTTGCCGACGAACGCCACGGTCGCCGCGATCACCGTCGAGACGGTCTTCGCGGTCACCTGCTCGACGCCCCGCACGCTCGTCATGTAGTTGAAGAGCGCGAAGTCGATCAGAAAGGCGATCCCGCCCACGGTGGCGAACTTGCTCATCTCGCGGACGAGCTGGCCGAAACGCTCGACCAGTGCGTGGGCCAGACCCGGGCGGGTCTGCCGGGAGCCTGGCTCCCCGGTCATCGTCGCGGCCACGACGCCGAGCCTACCGGCTGGTTGCATCCCACACGGGTAGCAACGACGGGCGACCCGCACGGGTGTGCGCCTGTGGACAGAGCGTAACGAGTCGGGGCGGTCGAGCGGGACGGTTCGCGAGTCCGTCGACGGGACGCGGCGGGTCGGCCATCGGTGTTTCCCACAGGATTTGCGTGAAACTGCGCGCGAAAGCGGGTATTAGCTCGTGATGCCGCAGCGTGACCGCACCTTGTGCAGTTCTTCACAACCAGTCCCACTGACTGGCGACGCCACCCGGTTTACGCTGAGGCCAATCCCAGGTTTCCACGAAGGGCGACGCACCGCGCCGTAAGGGCGCGCAGCGCCGTCAAGACTCGTGCATCCCATAGACCGGTCAGCGTCGACCACCAAGGAGATGTGTCATGGTTGCTCCGGCTACCGTTCGGGGTATCGATCAGGCCCCGACGTCCCACCCCAAACTGCTCGCCTGGGTCCGTGAGGTCGCTGAACTGACCACCCCCGATCGTGTCGTCTGGGTGGACGGGTCCGACGAGGAGTGGCGGCGCCTCACCGATGAGCTCGTCGAGGCGGGCACCCTGATCCGCCTCAACCCGGAGAAGAAGCCCAACTCGTTCTACGCGCGGACGGACCCGACGGACGTCGCCCGGGTCGAGGAGCGCACCTTCATCTGCTCCGTCGACGAGGCGGACGCCGGCCCCACCAACAACTGGATGGCGCCGGCCGAGATGAAGCGGACGATGACGGAGCTGTACCGCGGTTGCATGCGCGGGCGCACCATGTACGTCATCCCGTTCTGCATGGGCCCGGTCGAGGCCGAGAGCCCCATGTTCGGCGTCGAGATCACCGACAGCCCCTACGTGGTCGCCTCCATGCGCATCATGACCCGGATGGGCGCCAAGGTCCTGGAGGCCATGGGCGACGACGCGGACTTCGTCCACGCGCTGCACTCCATCGGCGCCCCGCTGGCCCCCGGGCAGCAGGACGTGGCGTGGCCGTGCAACGAGACGAAGTACATCTCGCACTTCCCGGAGACCCGGGAGATCTGGTCCTTCGGCTCCGGCTACGGCGGCAACTCCCTGCTCGGCAAGAAGTGCTACTCGCTGCGGATCGCCAGCGTGATGGGCCGCGACGAGGGCTGGCTCGCCGAGCACATGCTCATCCTCAAGATCACCTCGCCGGAGGGCAAGGTCTACCACGTCGCCGGGGCGTTCCCGTCGGCCTGCGGCAAGACCAACCTCGCCATGCTCGAGCCGACCGTTCCGGGGTGGAAGGTCGAGACCATCGGCGACGACATCGCCTGGATGCGCTTCGGCCCCGACGGCCGCCTCTACGCCGTCAACCCCGAGTACGGCCTCTTCGGCGTCGCGCCCGGCACGGACTGGAAGACCAACGCCAACGCGATGCGGACGCTGGACCGCGGCAACTCCATCTTCACCAACGTGGCCCTGACCGACGACGGGGACATCTGGTGGGAGGGCATGGGTGAGCCGCCGGCGCACCTTATCGACTGGAAGGGCAACGACTGGACGCCGGAGAGCGAAAACCTCTCCTCGCACGCGAACAGCCGGTTCTGCACCCCGATCACCCAGTGCCCGATCCTGGCCGAGGACTACTACGACCCGAACGGCGTGCCGATCGACGCGATTCTCTTCGGTGGCCGTCGCCGGGACACCATCCCGCTGGTGACCGAGGCCCGCGACTGGGTGCACGGCGTCTACATGGGCGCGACGCTCTCCTCGGAGACCACCGCCGCCGCCTCCGGCGCGGTCGGCGTCGTCCGGCGCGACCCGATGGCGATGCTGCCGTTCATCGGCTACCACGCCGGCGACTACTTCCGGCACTGGATCGAGATGGGCAAGGGCGCCGACGGCGACGAGTCCAAGCTGCCGAAGATCTACTACGTCAATTGGTTCCGCAAGGACCCGGACGGCAACTTCCTCTGGCCCGGTTTCGGCGAGAACTCCCGCGTCCTCAAGTGGATCGTCGAGCGGATCGAGGGGCGCGCCGAGGCGGTGGAGACGCCGATCGGCATGGTCCCGGCCCAGGACGCGCTCGACGTCGAGGGCCTGGACATGACCCCGGAGGACGTCCGGATCGCGCTGAAGGTCGACCCGGAGGAGTGGCGCAACGAACTCCCGCTGGTCACCGAGTGGTTCGAGAAGTTCGGCGACAAGCTGCCGGGCGTGCTCTGGGCCGAGCTGGACGCGCTGCGCGCCCGGCTCGACGCGGAGCCGCAGCGCTGACGACAGGTGTGATCGACGCCCGTACCGGGCATCATCGGTTCCCATGAGGACGGCCGCCGAGACCGAGGTCCGGCGGCCGTCCGCCGTCCGGGCGCTGACCACGCTGCTCGCACTGACCGCGGCGGCCACCGTCGTGGTCGAACTGCTCAACTGGTGGTACGCCCCGGAGCAGGGCTTCGGGCTGGCCGTACGCACCGGCTGGGCCATGCTCCGCTCGCTCGGCTTCCTGCTGCTGATCGGGCACGTCCGTCGCGGCCGGACGGTGGCCCGGCCGTTCGGGCTGATCCTCGCGGTGACCACGGTGTTCGCCGTCGGGCGGCTGATCGTGCCCCGGCAGGGCGTGCCGCCGCTGCCCGGGCTGCTCGGGTTCGCCCTGATCACCGCCCTCTGCGCGGCCGTGATCTGGCTGCTCTACCGCTCGCCCGCGGTGTCCGGGCACCTGGTCCGCCACCGGCCCCGGCTGGTCATCGACCGTAGTGGCATCTCCTGGCGGGAGACCCCACCCCGCCGGCCCGAGGTCAACGGCTGGCTGCTCACCAGCCGGGTTGCCGCGTTCACCTACAGCCCGCTGATGCTGGTCCCGGCCCTGGTCGCCGGCGGCGCCGTGCTGGACGACCGGCTGACCGCCGTGCCGGCAGTGCTGTTCTGGTTCGCCGCCGGCATCGTGACCAGCTACGCGGTACTGTTCTGCACCGCCTTCCTGATGCGCGGCAAGGGCTGGGCGCGCATCCTGCTGGTGGCGGTGACCGTCGTCGTGCTCGCCGTCGACCTGCCGCTGTGCTGGTGGCTGCTCGGGCTGGACGGGCTGGTCCGCGACGGCGGCCCGCTGCTGGCCGCCGCCGCCCTGACGGTCTACGGCCTGTGGCGCGCGACCCGCGCCGAGCGAACCGAGCGCGCCGGGCTTTCCGAGCGTGCCGGGTGAACCCGAGCGCACCGGGCGAACCGAGCCGGGCCGGGGCAACCGGGCGCGCCGCACCGGCCTGACGGAGCGACGAGTCGGGACAGATCACGGGCCGCTGTCGAGCGCTGTCGAGCTGCCCCGTCCATGGGACCGCCGGAATGACGAGGCTGGCCGCCCGGCTGGTGCCCTGTCTGTGCGGGCAGCTCGACAGGACCCGAGCCGTTGGTCGGTGCCGGGTCGACGACGTGCTGACGGACGTGCCGGTGCGGCATCGGCGCGCTGCGCGTGCGCGACGGCAGGATGGCCGGAAGGCCGAAAGGCCGAAGGTCAGGAGGCCGGGAGCGTGGGAAGCCGGGAGGCAGTCGGACCGGCGGGGCGGTGACCGGACCCGACGGTTCGCCGGGCACTGGCGGTTCGCCGGGCATGACGGTTCGCCGGGCAAGGACGGATCGCCGGGCACGACGAATCGCCGGACCGGTGAATGGCGGGCAGGACGGGTTGCCGCGCCGGCCGGGGCGGGCCGGTGACGCCGGCCGGAGGGAGGCGACGCGGTGAGCGACGAGTTCGACGTGGTGGTGGTCGGGGCCGGTCCGGCCGGGTCGGCCGCCGCGCTGGCGGCCCGGCGGGCGGGGGCGAGCGTCCTGCTGCTGGACCGGTCCGACTTTCCCCGGGACAAGGCGTGCGGGGACGGCATCGCGGCGCACGCGTTGGACGTGCTCGCCGAGCTGGGTGTGCCCGACGCGGTGGCCGGACACGCGCCGCTGCCGGCGTTGCGTCTGGTCGGGCCCGGTGGCGGCACGGTGGCCCGGGCGCTGCCCCGGCCGGCGTACACGGTGCCCCGGACGGTCTTCGACGCCCGGCTGGTGGCGGCGGCGGTCGCGGCCGGCGCGCGGTTGTGCCGGCACGCGGTGCGGCGGGTGGAGGTCCGCGCCGACCGGGTGGTGCTCGACGGGGAGTTGGCCGCCCGGGTGGTGGTCGGCGCGGACGGCGCCGGGTCGGTGGTCCGGCGGGCGCTCGGGCACCGGGTGAACCCCGACCGCCACCTGGCGCTCGCCATCCGGGGATACGCCCCGGCGCTGCCCGGCCCGCCCGAACAGCTCATCGTCACCTCGGCGCCGCGCTGGCCGGCGTACGCCTGGTCGTTCCCGATCGGCGACGGCCGGGCGAACGTCGGGTACGGGGAGGTGCTGCGGGGGGAGCCGCTGAGCCGGGCGCACCTGGTCGACCGGCTCGGCGCGCTGCTGCCCGGCACGGACCTGGCCACGGTGACCGACCTGCGGGCGCACCACCTGCCGCTGTCGACGCACCGCCCGCCGCCCGGGCGCGGCCGCATGTTGCTCGCCGGCGACGCGCTCTCGCTGATCAATCCGTTCACGGGCGAGGGGATCTTCTACGCCCTGCTCTCCGGCGCGCTCGCCGGCGCGGCGGCCGCCGGCCCGCCCGAGCAGGCCGCCCGGCGGTACGCGGCGGCGCTGCGCCGCCGGCTCGGCGCCCACCTGCGGCACAGCTCGTTCGCGGCCTGGCTGGCCCGGCGCCGGCGGGTGGTCGACGCGGCGGTCCGGGCGGCCCGCCGGGACGACCGGGTCTACCGGACGGTGGTCGAGTTGGGGCTGGGCGACGGGCGGCTCGACGCCCGCACGCTGGGCATGATCGGCATCGGTCTGGCGGCGTGGGAACGCCATCCGAGGGGGTGATCGGCGGGACAGGTCGCTACGCTGCAAGGTGATGACTCTGCGGGACCTGATCTATTCGGTGTACGAGCGTCGCCTCACGGCCAAGCTCGCGGGCAAGCCGGTGCCCCGACACGTCGGCGTGATGTGCGACGGCAACCGCAGGTGGGCCCGGGAGATGGGCTACGTCGACCCGAACGACGGGCACCGGGTCGGCGCCGCGAAGATCAAGCACGTGTTGGGCTGGTGCGACCAGGCCGGCATCGCGCACGTCACGCTCTACCTCCTGGCTACCGACAACCTGCGCCGGCCGGCCAGCGAGCTGGACCCGCTGCTGCAGATCATCGAGGACCTCGTGGTCGAGCTGGCCGAGGAGGGGAACCCCTGGCGGCTGCGCATGGTCGGCGCGCTTGACCTGCTCCCGGCGTCGACCGCCGCGGCGCTGAAGGCCGCCGAGGAGCGCACCCGCGAGCGCAGTGGCGGGGCCGAGGTCAACATCGCGGTCGGCTACGGCGGCCGGCGGGAGATAACCGACGCGGTGCGCTCCCTGCTGCTGGAGCACGCCGCCTCCGGCGGCACCATCGAGGAGCTGGCCGAGGTGCTGGACGTCGAGCACATCGCCGAGCACCTCTACACCCGGGGCCAGCCCGACCCGGACCTGGTCATCCGCACCAGCGGCGAGCAGCGGCTGTCCGGCTTCATGCTCTGGCAGTCCGCGCACTCGGAGTTCTACTTCTGCGAACTCAACTGGCCGGACTTCCGCCACATCGACTTCCTCCGCGCCCTGCGCTCCTACGCCAACCGGCAGCGCCGCTACGGGGCCTGACCTCCCGGCTCCGGCCGCCCCGACGCGTCAGGTGAGGTGGTGGGCGGCGGCGGTGAGGAAGTCGCCGAGCGCGGCGGGGGAGTCCAGGGTCAGGTCGGCGGCCTCCGCGACCTCGTGGCCGGTCTCCGGGTTGGCGACGGCGACGCAGACGCCGAAGAAGTGCGGATCGGCGGCGGCCCGGGCCCGCAGCGCGGCGAACGCCTTGATGTCGGAGACGTCGTCGCCGAAGTACCAGGCGCCCTGGGCGTCCCGGACCACCTCGTCGATCACCATGCCCTTGTCCCGGTCGACCGGCGGCTTGACTTCCAGCACCATCCGCCCGGCCTGGACCTTGAGCCCGAGCCGCTCGGCCTGGGCCCGGCCCCACCGCTCCACGGTGTCGCCGAGCTGCGGCACCGTACGCCAGTGCAGCGCCACGGAGAGCCGCTTGTACTCCACCAGCGCGCCCTGGGGCAGCTCGGCCCGGGCCAGCTCGGCCAGTTCGGCCATGGTGGGCACCCACGGCAGGGCCGCCGGCTCGGTCACGGTCTCGCCGCCCGAGTGACTGTGCTCCAGGCCGTAGAGGCCGTACAGGTCGATCCCGGCCAGCCCGCCGAGGCGGTCGCGGAGGAACTCGACCGGTCGCGCGGAGACGATCGCGATCCGCCGTACGACGGGGGCGAGCGCCTCGATCGCGGCGAGCACGTTCGGCGCGGGCCGCACCGCGGTGGGGTCGTCGTCGACCGGCGCCAGGGTGCCGTCGAAGTCGAAGAAGAGCACCGTCGCGGCGGCCCGCCCGGCGGTCGTCCGCCAGGCATGGTCGGCGTCCAACGGGGTCTTCGGCTGCTGGTTGCCATGGTTCAACGGCGGCACGCGCGTCAGCGTACCCCGGCCGGGTCGGCTCAATCCCGGTCGAACGGTGAGGTCCGGCCGGCGTCCGGAGGAGCGGTCGGCGCGGGAGGCGGGCCTGGCGGGGTCAGCGTTCGGCGGCTCCCCGTCCCCGTCGCCCGAACGGCACGACGGCCGCCTCCTGGCCGTGGCTGAGCAGGTAGCCCTCCACGAACCCGGTGTTCCGGTCGCCGCTGCGTTCCTCGATCTCCTTGAGTCGGCTCACCAGGAAGTCGGCGAGCGCGCTGATCCGGTCGTTCAGCCGGTCGTGCAGCTCGGCGACCACGGCCAGGACGACCGCGGTGCCGGCGGTGGTGAGCGCGAGGAGGTTGACGAGCAGGGGAAGCTGCCCGCCGTTCACCGCCAGCGTCACCACGTTTCCGGTCACGCCCAGTGTCACCGACACGGTGGCGATGACGACTGCCATCCACTTCAGGGTCATGGACAGACCCCTCCTTCTGTCCCGCAGGGCTGGGTTCGGCCTTGTCCCGTCCCCCCGCCGACGACGAGCCCAAGCAGTACGAGTAGGGACGCTAGCGTGCCCGTTCCGGCCCCGGAGCGAAACGAATGGGTCTGACCTGCTGTTCTTTCGCCATCTGAGGAACTACCCGGCCTGTTTACCTCGTTTTCGGGCATCGGCCGGCATGGTCGGGCGATATGCGAGGTAACGGATGGTCTCCCGGATGTGGAACTTCTCCGCGTCCGAGACGTCGGGATCGACGAGGCGGCGCAGCAGCGCCTCGACGTCGGGGTCCATCGGCGGCGGGGTGGGGGTGCTGCGGGGCGTCGCCGTGCGGTCCCAGCCCAGCGCGACGAAGGCGGTCGCCGGGTTGAGCCCGAGGCCCTCGCAGAACGCCACCACGCGCTCGGCCTCCGGGTCGCTGGCCCAGTCGCCCCGGACCCAGCGGTTGATGGTCTGCCGGGAAACCCCGGTGCGACGGGAGACCTCGGTGCCGGTCCAGGCCCGGGTGGCCCGGGCCTCGTCGAGCGCCCGACGGACGAAGGTGGCGAAGGCGATCTTCCGTGCGTTGGCCGTCTCGGTCACGTCGTGACGGTACGACCCGCCGGCCAGTCGTGCCCGTCCCGGCACGCTGGTGTCACGCGGACGAGACGCGAATGTCGGCCTGCCGGTAAACGATCCGGCACTGCTTCTGAGGGGTGTCACCTGGGCAGAGTAGGTGCCCGTAGAGGCGGAGTAAACAGACGAAAAGCTGATACTGTCACGCCCATGAGACAACCTACGGTGTGTCACGTGCATGAGACGATCAGTGCTCACATGCGTCACGCCCCCGGCGCGAGGGGGGTGTGGTGACCGAACTCGCCACCCGAGCCCAGGCCTTCGGCCTGATCGCGGAGGGAGTGGCCGCCGGCCTGAGCGCGCCCTGGCGCCTCTACGTCGCCCGGGGCTGCCGCTACCTCTCGCTCAGCGTCGGCGACCGCACCGAGTGGGACACCTGGCGTACCCACCTCGGCTGTCCGGAGCTCAGCGTCCGGGTGTACGACGCCGGCGGCGAGATCCGCCGGGCCTCGGTGGCCGAGGTCGTCCTGGACGGCTGCCGGATCAGCGTCGAGCTGGTCGAGGAGGTCAGCACGGACGACCTGGAGCGGCTCCTGGTCGCCGATCCCACCTCGATCGAGCCGGAGGAGCGATGACCGGGCACCCGCGGCGCGCCGGAGCCGCCGGATGAGCCCCTTCCTCGCGGTCTTCCTCGTCCTCGTCCTCGGCGCCACCAGCTACGCCGCCGGCCGGCTGCACGGGCAGCTCAGCTACCGGATCGGCTACCGGTTCGGCTACCGCCAGGGCTACTTCGACGGCGACCGGGGCGCCTGGAACCGACGCCGCCGCGACGCCCAGGCGGCCATCGCGTCGGCGCTGGCCGGCCCGTCGCCCACCACCCGCGTCACCGGCACGGTGGTCCGGCCGGGCACCACCTACACCGGCTCGTCGTTCGCGGCGCCGGCCGCCCCGGTCACCGGGCGGCACCCGACCGGCACCCTCGTGCGGCGGACCGGTTGAGCCCGGTCGACGGGGATCCCGAGGCCCCGTCGGCCGGTACCCAGGGCACGGTGCGTCGTCCGCGGCGGACACGCACCGTCGGGACCACGTCAGACCGGTGACGGTGGTCCCACCGGCCGGGATGCGCGCAGGGGGCATGCATCCCGGCCGGTTCCGCCGCCGACGCCTGTTAACGTGCCGGTCCCCGGAGATCCACGATCGCCCTCTAGCCCGGAGGGTCCGACGCCGCTAGCGTCTAGGCATGGCACGGGGTTCCCCCGAGCCAGCCGGTCCGCCCGGATCTGCGACCTCGCGCACGGGGTTCCGCATCCGACCCCGTGTCCCCGGGCACCGGAGGAGGCGGAACGCGGGTGGCGGATGCCCATCCGTCGGAGCAGGCCTGTGACGACTCGCCGTACGACCGCCGGGGCCGACCGGACCACGGCCGCAACTGCCACGACCCGCCGCACCACCCGGAGCCGCCGCGGGCCGTCCGCCGCTCCGGCCGACGCCGAGGAGCCCCGACCAGCCGGCCAGGCGTTCGTCCTGGACACCTCGGTGCTCCTCTCCGACCCGGCGGCCTTCCACCGCTTCGCCGAGCACGAGGTGGTCCTGCCCCTCGTGGTGATCTCCGAGCTGGAGGGCAAGCGGCACCACCCGGAACTGGGCTGGTTCGCCCGGCAGTCCCTGCGCATGCTGGACGAGCTGCGGGTCAGGCACGGGCGGCTCGACCGCCCGGTGCCGGCCAACGACTCCGGCGGCACGCTGCGGGTGGAGCTCAACCACGCCGACGACGGTGTGCTGCCGCCGGGCTTCCGCACCGACTCCAACGACGCGCGGATCCTCTCCGTCGCGTTGAACCTCGCCGCCGAGGGGCGGGAGGTGACCCTGGTCAGCAAGGACATGCCGCTGCGCGTCAAGGCGGCCTCGGTGGGCCTGCGGGCCGACGAGTACCGGCACGGCCAGGCCAGCGACCCCACCTGGACGGGGATGTCCGAGCTGGAGCTGGCCGAGGAGCAGATCGGCCGGCTCTACGCCGGCGAGACGCTCGACCTGGACGCGGCCGCCGGGCTGCCCTGCCACACCGGCCTGGTGCTGCACTCCGCCCGCGGCTCGGCGCTCGGCCGGGTGCTGCCCGACAAGACGGTACGGCTGGTCCGCGGCGACCGGGAGGCGTTCGGGCTGCACGGCCGCTCGGCCGAGCAGCGGATCGCCCTCGACCTGCTGCTCGACGAGTCGGTCGGCATCGTCTCGCTGGGCGGGCGGGCCGGGACGGGCAAGTCCGCCCTGGCCCTCTGTGCCGGGCTGGAGGCGGTGATGGAGCGCCGGCGGCACAAGAAGGTCGTGGTCTTCCGCCCGCTCTACGCCGTCGGCGGGCAGGAGCTGGGCTACCTCCCCGGCTCGGAGTCGGAGAAGATGTCGCCCTGGGCGCAGGCGGTCTTCGACACCCTCGGCGCGGTGGTGCACGAGAACGTGCTGGAGGAGGTCACGTCGCGCGGCCTGCTGGAGGTGCTGCCGCTGACCCACATCCGGGGCCGGAGCCTGCACGACGCCTTCGTGATCGTGGACGAGGCGCAGTCGCTGGAGCGCGGGGTGCTGTTGACCGTGCTCTCCCGGATCGGCCAGGGCTCGCGGGTGGTGCTCACCCACGACGTGGCCCAGCGGGACAATCTCCGCGTCGGCCGGCACGACGGGGTGACCGCGGTGATCGAGGCGCTCAAGGGCCATCCGCTCTTCGCTCACGTCACCCTCAGCCGTTCGGAGCGTTCGCCGATCGCCGCGATGGTGACGGACCTGCTGGAGGACATCCCGCACTGATGACCGTTATCTGGCCGTTTGTGCCTATAATTTGAGTGACCCAAGTCACAATTGCGCCTGTTGGTTTCCCATCGGCCTCACCGTGCGCGATGGTGTCCAACGAGCGCCCACGTACCGACAAGATCGTTGGTGATCGTTCGTCACACCGACATCTCCACCCCCGGTGCGTCGGCTGCGACCGGCACAGGGTCGGGGCGCTCGCGGCGCGGACCCACCCCCTGACGGGTGCCCGCGCCGTGTCCTTGCCCCCGACGAAGGGACCACTTCGTGAGTCGGCTGTGGAGCCGGTTCGGCGCCCGCACGGCCGCTGTCGCGCTGCTCTCCGTGGGCGTTGCCGGCGGTGTCTACCTGGGCGAAGACCGACAGACCCAGCAACAGGGCCTCACCGCGCAGGTCGGCGCCGCCGTGGAGGAGGCCGAGTTCGACTACCAGCGCGAACGCCAGGCCGCCCACCAGGTGCAGTCGGCGAAGCAGCGGGCCGCCGAATACCAGGCGAAGCTGCGCGCCGCCGCAGCGGCCAAGGAGGCCGCCCAGCGGGCCCGCGAGGCCGAGGCCGCCGCCGCGTCGCGGAAGAAGGCGCGGGAGGCCGCCGCCAAGGCCGCGGCCGAGAAGGCCGCCGAGAGCAAGCCGTACGACGGGCCGATCCCGGCGTCCTGCGCGGAGTTCAGCGGCAACCGCGAGGTCGGCTGCGCGCTCATGGTGAAGGCCGGCTTCGGGATGGACCAGTTCCCCTGTCTGGACAAGCTCTGGACCAAGGAGAGCGGCTGGAACCACAAGGCCCGCAACTCCTCGTCCGGGGCGTACGGCATCCCGCAGGCGCTGCCGGGCAGCAAGATGGGCTCGGTCGCCGACGACTGGCAGACCAACCCGGCGACCCAGATCAAGTGGGGCCTCGGCTACATCGAGGGCCGCTACGGCTCGCCCTGCAAGGCCTGGGCGCACTCCCAGGACGTGGGCTGGTACTGACCGACCGGAGGCGGGGTGTGTGGGCGTCCACACACCCCGCCTCCGTCGTCGGGGCGTACGGATCGCCGCAGGAGTGGCGGCACGGGCCGTCACCTGATAGCTCTTGACGGGTGACCCTGCACCCGCGAAGCGGTGATCCGCACCGGTTCGGCACCGAGGCGTTCTACGCCGCGCTCGGCCGGGCCTTCGTCGCCATGTGCGCGGTGGTGCCGTTCCTCTTCCTCATCGAGGCCCTCGACCAGGGGCTGGCGGCCGGCTTCGACGCCGCCGCCGGGATCATCCCCAAGCGCATCGACGGGCTCGACGGGGTGTTCTTCTCGCCGTTCCTGCACCACGGCTTCGACCACCTCTACAGCAACAGCATCCCGCTGATCCTGCTCGGCACCTTCGTGCTCGCCGCCGGCGCCCGCCGGTTCCTCTGGTCGACGCTCGTCATCGTCCTGGTCAGCGGGCTGGGGGTGTGGTTCACCGGCTCGTCCAACTCCGTCGTGGTCGGCGCGAGCGGCGTCATCTTCGGCTACCTGGGCATCCTGCTCATGCGGGGGATCGTCGAGCGGAGCTGGTGGAACTTCGCGGTCTTCCTGCTGGTCGGCCTGCTCTACGGCTGGCAGTTGGTCGGCATCCTCCCCACCGACGAGCGGATCTCCTGGCAGGGGCACCTGTTCGGGCTGCTCGGCGGGGCGGTCGCCGCGATCATCTTCCGCCGCCGCCGGGACGACCTCGGTGGCCCGTACCGCTCGGAGTCCACGCTCACCCTGCCCTGAGCGCCGACGCGCCGGCCGTGCGGCCGGTGGGACGTGCTTGCCCGGGCACACCGCCGGCCCTACCGTCGGGATCAGCACGCGTTGATCCGTGAGCGGAAAGCGACGGTACGCCCATGCGCGAGGTCGATGTCGCGGTGATCGGGGCCGGTCCGGCCGGGTTGTTCGCGGCGTACTACGCCGGCTTCCGCGGGCTCTCCGTCGCGGTCGTCGACGCGCTGCCCGAGCCCGGCGGCCAGATCACCGCCATGTACCCGGAGAAGCTGATCCACGACGTGGCCGGCTTCCCGGCGGTCAAGGGGCGGGACCTGATCGCCAACCTCGTCGCCCAGGCGGCGCCCTTCGACCCGCGCTACCTGCTCGGCACCCGCGCCGAGAAGCTCTCGTACGCCGACGGGCGGCCGGTGCTCGGCCTCGCCGGGGGCGAGCAGCTCGGCTGCGGGGCGGTGATCGTGACCGGCGGGCTGGGCAGCTTCACGCCCCGCCCGCTGCCGGTGGCGGAGCACTTCGCCGGTACGGGGATCGTCTACTTCGTACCGCAGCCGACCGAGCTGGCCGGCCGGGACGTGCTGATCGTCGGTGGCGGCGACTCCGCCTTCGACTGGGCGCTGACGCTCCAGCCGCTGGCCCGCTCGGTGACGCTGGCGCACCGGCGGGAGAAGTTCCGCGCCCACGCCGCCACCGTCGCCCGGGTGCTGGAACTGCCGGTGCGCGTGATCGTCAACGCGGAGGTGACCGGGCTGCACGGCGACGGGGCGGTGACCGGCGCCGAGATCACCGTACGCGGCGGCGCCGCCGCCGAGCTGCTGCCGGTGGACACGGTGGTCGCCGCCCTCGGCTTCACCGCCGACCTCGGCCCGCTGGCCGAGTGGGGGCTGCGGCTCGACCGCCGGCACATCGTCGTCGACAGCGCGATGGCGACGAACCTGCCCCGGGTCTTCGCGGCCGGCGACATCACCGAGTACCCGGGCAAGGTGCGGCTGATCGCCACCGGCTTCGGCGAGGCCGCCACGGCGGTGAACAACGCCGCCGTGGCCATCGACCCGAGCGCGCACCTCTTCCCCGGGCACTCCTCCGACGGCACCTGACGCACCGGTACCGGATGCCGCCCGGGTCGTGGCCGGATCGAGATCAATGGCTGCGACGGTGGGCGGATGAGCGTCCCGGCCCCACACCGTGACGGCGCGCCGGCGACCCTGGCCTGGCTGGGGCATCCCGCGACGGTCGCCGCCCTCGTCCTCCTCGTGGTCAACGACCACCTGCTCAAGGCGGCCTTCCCCGGCGCGCTGACCGGCAAGCTCAGCGACGTCGCCGGCCTGGTCCTCGCGCCGCCGCTGGTCGCGGTGCTGCTCACCCTGCTGGCGCCGCGGCTGCCGGCGCGCACCGCCGCCGGGCTCGGGCTCGGTCTCGTCGCCGCCGGCTTCACCGTGGTCAAGTCCAGCGGGTACGCCGCCACCGTCGCCTCGGCGGCCTGGAGCGCCGTCAGCGGGCCCTCGCTGATCCGGGCGGACCGCACCGACCTGCTCGCCCTGCCGGCCCTGGCCCTCGCGGGCTGGTGCTGGGCCCGGGCGCGGCGGGAGCCGGTGCGGCGGCGGTCCGCCCGGCTGGTCCGCCTGCTGGTGCTGCTGCCGGCGGCGGCGCTCGCGGTGGCGGCGACCAGCCCCGTCCACTATCCCGACGCCGTCCGGGCAGCGGTCCTCGACGAACGGTTGGCGGCCGGCATCGGCCACGGCTACGCCGACCAGGTCTTCGGGAGCACGCCCGACTGGCGGATGAGCGATGACGCCGGGGTGACGTGGCGCGATCCGACGCGGAGCGAGATCGAGGCGCTGACCGGCACGAACGGGCCGGTCGCCGGCCCGGTCAGCCGGGGCTGCTCGACCGCCGTTCCGGCGCGCTGCTACCGGGTGGTCCCCGGCCGGCTCGCGGTGGAGCAGAGCGACGACGGGGGCCGGAGCTGGCACCCCGCCTGGGCGGTGACCGGGGCGCAGCGGGCCGTCCTGCTCCGGCAGTACCCGGACCCGGGGCCGCGGGGGGAACGGATCGCCGCCCAGGAGCTGACCGTGCGGGACACCGGCGACGGCCGGCACGTCGTGCTGGTGGCCAACGGTCGGGACGGCTTCGCCCTCCGCCGGCCGGACGGGACCTGGGAGCGGCTCGGCTTCGTCGACGCTCAGGCGGGCGGGTACCCGTTCGACGGACGCCCGCCGGCGGTCGGCCGGAGCACTCCGGCCGACCGGGGCGCCGATCCGCTCCTCGCCCTGCTGGCGGGGCTCATGCTGGGCGTGTCGGTGCTCGCCGTGTCGGGTGCCCGGGCGGGGTTCCGGGCCGGGAACGGGCCCTGGTTGCCGACCTGCCTGGCCGCGCTCGGGGCCACCGCCTGGGCGCTGCTGGCCGTCGTCTGGCCGGGCGAGCCGCATCTCTGGCTGGCCCTCCTCGCGTGGCTCCCGGTCCTACTGGGCGTGCTGCTGTTCGCCCTGGTGCCGGCCTGGTCGCGGGGCGCCTCCGGTCGGTGGACCCTGGAGGTGCTGCTGGCCACCGCCCTGACCCTGGCGCTGGCCGCACTGCCGCTGGTCGGCTGGCTCTACGGCCGGCCCGCGTACACCCGCACGGCTCTGCTGCTCGCGGCGGTGGCCACGGTGCCGGGGCTGCTGCTGGGCTGGCGGGCGGCCCGGCTGGTCGATCCGCCGTGGCCGACGCCGCGTCCCGCCGGGCCGCCCCGCTGACCGTCGCGCGGGACGGGTTCAGCCCGTTCGGGGGAGCCCGATCAGGTCGGCCATCAGTGCCGTCTGGTGGTCGAAGTACGCGTCCCGATGCGGCAGCGTGCGGTTGATCCGGCCGAACAGCTCGAAGCTGATCAGCCCGAAGAGCTGGGTCCAGCCGGCCATGCCCCGGGCGAGCAGTGTCTCGGGCAGCTCACCGCCCAGCATTCCGGCCAGGTCCGCCAGGTCGGCGCGGAGCGGCCCGGCCATCTCGGCGGCCGGTGGCGGGTCGAGCCGACCGGCGTCGAATCCGTCGCGGAGGATGCCGATCAGGGTCAGCGGCGGTCGCTGGGCGGGGCCGATGGTGTCGTCCGGGGCGGCGTAGCCGGGCACGGGGCTGCCGTAGAGCAGGGCGTACTCGGCGGGGTGGGCGAGCGCCCAGCCGCGGGCCGCCCGGCAGGCGGCGTGCCAGCGTCCGCGCAGGTCGAGGCGGTCGCATCCGGCGTCGGCCGTCTCCACGGCCTCGCCGAGCGCGTCGTACGCCTCGATGATCAGCGCGGTCAACAGCTCGTCGCGGCTGGGGAAGTAGCGGTAGATCGCCGACGAGACCATGCCCATGTCCCGGGCGACCGCACGGAGTGACAGGTTGGCGCCGTCGCTGGCGAGGTGTCGCCGGGCCACGGCCTTGATCTCGTCGATCATCTCGGCGCGGACCCGGGCGCGGATGGAGGGTGCAGCCATGCCTCCACCCTGCCACGGATGAGAGCGCAGATCAAAACCGAGAGCACTGCTCTTGACGCAGGGCGCGGTCGTGGGGCATGCTTGGCGTCGAGCGAGAGCACCGCTCTCGGAGAGAATCGCCGTTCTGAAAGGTGACCCCTGATGGCACTGCACGTGATCGTCGGCGCCGGCCCCGTCGGCACCGCCACCGCCCGTCTCCTCGCCGACCGGGGCGAGCGGGTGCGGCTCGTGACCCGCCGGGGCGGCGGGCCGGAGCACCCGGCGGTCGAGCGGATCGCCGCGGACGCCACCGACGCCGACCGCCTCACCGCGGCGGCCACCGGCGCGGCGGCGCTCTACAACTGCGCCAACCCGGCCTACCACCGGTGGACCACCGACTGGCCGCCACTGGCCGCCGCACTGCTCACCGCCGCCGAGCGGAGCGGGGCGGTGCTCGCCACCGTCGGCAACCTCTACGGCTACGGCCCCGTCGACGCCCCGATGACCGAGGCGACGCCGCTGCGGCCGAGCAGCGTGAAGGGGCGGGTCCGGGCGCAGATGTGGGCCGACGCGCTCGCCGCCCACGAGGCGGGCCGGGTCCGGGTCACCGAGGTGCGGGGCTCGGACTACCTGGGCGCCGGCGCCCATTCACTGCCGAGCATGCTGGTGCTGCCGCAGGTCCTGGCCGGCCGGCGCGCGCTGGTGCCGGCGGACCTCGACGCGCCGCACAGCTGGACGTACGTGCCGGACGTGGCCCGCACCCTGGTGGCCGCGGCCACCGACGAGCGGGGCTGGGGCCGGGCCTGGCACGTGCCGACCGCGCCGGCGGTCTCGATCCGTGGCCTGGCCGCCCGCGCGGCCACGCTCGCCGGGGCGCCCGCGCCGAAGCTCACCCGGATGCCCGGCCCGGTGCTGTGGCTGGGCGGGCTGTTTGACCCGGCCGCGAAGGAGATGCGGGAGATCGCCTACCAGTTCGACCGGCCGTTCGTGCTGGACTCCACCGCGGCCGTCGCCACCTTCGGCATCGACCCGACCCCGCTCGACGACGCCCTCGCCGACACCGTCGCCGCCCTCAGCGCCCGGCCGGCCCCGGCGCGCGCCTCCTGAGCACCGGCGGGGCCGTTCCGCGCGGGCCGGCACACCCGCCGGGTCCGTTCCGCTGCCCTGACGACGTCAGCGGGCCGGGCCGTCCGCACGGCCGGGCGCGGCCGGGGCGAGCGCGGTGACGAGGACCGCGACCATGGTCAGCGCCGCGCCGAGCAGGGTGGTGAGGCTCGGGTGGGAGGCCGTCGTGGGCCGCAGCACGTCCAGCAGCACGGCGCCGACGATCTGACCGGCGATGGTGGCCAGGCCGAGCAGCAGCACGCCGGTGAACCGGACGATGGCGGCGGCGATGGCGATGAACACGATCCCGATCGGCCCACCCAGGTAGAACCAGGGCTCGGTGGGCAGGTCGCCCGCCGGCCAGCCCCGGACCGCGACGTCGACGGCGAAGGTCGCCAGCAGGGCCGTCGTCCCGGCGGTGAAGTTGACCAGCGTGGCCGTCAGGGCGCTGCCGGAGGCCATCCGCACCCGGCCGTTGACCGCCTGCTGCCAGGCGATGGCCACCCCCGCGAGCAGCGGCAGCAGCGCCAGCCCGAGGGTGCCCGGGTCGCCGAGCCGGTCGCCGACGGCCAGCAGGACGGCGACCACGGTCAGCGCCGCGCCGGCCAGCCGCTGGGCGGTGACAGGCTGGCGCCCGTTCGGGCCGACCCCCGCCCGGTCGACGGCCAGGCTGCTGCCGGACTGGCCGGCGACCACCGCCACGGTGAACACGGCCACGCCCAGGGCGCCGATGGTCAGCCCCTGCGCGGCCACCAGCAGGGCGCCGCACACCCCGCCGAGGCAATGCCACGGCCGCAGCGTGCCGTCGGCGAGCGCGCCACGCAGGGCCACCAGTCCCCGCCGCCCACCTGCGGTGGCGGGAACCAGCACCAACAGCACCAGCAGGCCCACGCCGAACGAGACCACCGCGGCGGCGATCCCGTCGGACAGTCGTACGCCCAACTCGCCGTTGATCCGGGACTGTACGGCCACGGCGACCCCGGAGGCGGTCGCTAGGCCCACGCCGGCGATCCGGCGGGTCGCCGACGGGGCCGGCGGGGCCATCGTCCCGGTGGCGGTCACTCCTGCTCGGCCAGGGGGCGGCCGTCGAAGTCCACCGCCGAGTAGAGGGCCAGCTTCTCCAGCCGGTGGTACGAGTCGATCACCCGGATCGTGCCGCTCTTCGAGCGCATCACGATCGACTGGGTGTACGCCCCGCCGGCCCGGTAGCGGACCCCGCGCAGCAGGTCACCGGAGGTGACCCCGGTCGCCACGAAGAAGCAGTTGTCGCCGGTGACGAGGTCGTCGGTGGTGAGCACCCGGTCCAGGTCGTGCCCGGCGGCGAGCGCCTTCTCCCGCTCCTCGGCGTCGCGCGGCCAGAGCTTGGCCTGCATCGCCCCGCCCATGCACTTGAGGGCGCAGGCCGCGGTGATCCCCTCCGGGGTGCCGCCGATGCCCATCAGCACGTCGACGTCCGACTCGCCGCGGGCGGCGGCGATGGCGCCCGCGATGTCGCCGTCGGAGATGAAGCGGATGCCCGCCCCGGCGCGCCGGATCTGCGCCACCAGGTCGTCGTGCCGGGGACGGTCCAGGACGCAGACCGTCACCTCGGAGATGTCGGCGCCCTTGACCTTGGCGATCCGGCGCAGGTTGTCGGCCACCCCGGCGTTGATGTCCACCACGTCGGCGTAGACCGGGCCGACCGCGAGCTTCTCCATGTAGAACACGGCGCTCGGGTCGAACATCGCCCCGCGCTCGGCGACCGCGAGCACGGCCAGGGCGTTCGGCATGCCCTTGCTCATCAGCGTGGTGCCGTCGATGGGGTCGACCGCGACGTCCACCTCCGGCCCCGTACCGTCGCCGACCTCCTCGCCGTTGAAGAGCATCGGCGCGTTGTCCTTCTCGCCCTCGCCGATCACCACGACGCCCCGCATGGGGATCGAGTTGATCAGCTTGCGCATCGCGTCGACGGCGGCCCCGTCGCCGCCCTCCTTGTCGCCCCGGCCGACCCAGCGGCCGGCGGCCATCGCCGCGGCCTCGGTGACCCGGACCAGGTCGAGGGCGAGGTTGCGGTCGAGATCCTGTGGGATCCGCGTCCTGGTGGTGTTGGTCATGACGGCTCCTCCTCGCGACGTTGCGGGGCGGCAGGGTGCGGCGTCGCCGCTGCCGGCTGTGTCGCTGATCCTCACACGATGGCTGACCGGGCGCCGTGCCGGGGCGGTGATGGCCCGGATACGGCCGGTCGGGCGGTGCGGGAAGATGGCGGGGTGGAACCCGCACAGCCTGCCGATCGCGTACCCGCCGACCAGACGCCGCCGGACGGTCAGCCGCCGGTCGCCCCGACCCCGGCCGCCGCCGTGCCGGAGGGCGAGCCGGCGCTGGTGGAACCCCCCGCCGCGCCGGGCGCCACGCCGGCCGGCGCGGCGGAGACGGGCGAGCTGCCCGCGCCGCCGCCCGCGGTCGACGCCCGCAAGTCGGAGCGGTCGCCGAAGGACATGGCGCTCTCGCTGCTCGTGCTGCTGATCCCGATCGCCCTGCTGCTCGCCTTCTACCGGGGGTTCCTCGGCGGCGACCAGGCGGTCACGGTCGACCCCGCGCCCGCCGTCGAGTCGGCCCGGGCCGCCAACGCGTTCCCGGTCAGCGAGCCGGTAGAGCTGGGCGACGGGTGGCGGACGGTCAACGCGACCTTCCAGAACGTCGAGGGCGGGGCGAGTCTGCGCCTCGGCTACCTCACCCCGGAGGGGCGGGGCGCCCAACTGGTGCAGAGCAACGTGCCGCCGGAGCAGCTGCTGCCGGCCGAGCTGACCGCCGAGGGGCAACCCCAGGGACAGACCGACCTGGGCGGGCGCACCTGGCAGCGGTACACCGCCCGGGCCAACGAGCAGGCGCTGGTGCTGCTCGAACCGAACCGGACGGTGATCGTGGTCGGCGACGCCCGGGACAACGAGCTGCGACACCTGGCCGGGACGATCCGGTAGCGGCCGGCCGTCGAGGGCCCCGGACGTCGGTCCCATCGGCTACGCTGCCCCGGCTCACCCCCGGCGACCGCGGTCGGCCGGGTGCTTACCGTTCTGCGAAGAGAGACAACAGTGAACATTCGACGGTGGAGCGTCGGCGTGCTCGCCGCCACCCTGCTCGTTCCCGGTCTGGCCGCCTGCAAGTCGGACACCGCCGAGCCCGGCGCCGCCGGCTCGTCCGCGTCGTCGGCCCCGGCCGTCCCCGCCGACGCGAAGGAGGCGCTGCTCGCCTCCACCAAGGAGATCGAGAAGGGGAACTTCAACTTCACGATCGCCGGTGACGGCATCAGCGGCAAGGGCTCGGTGCACAAGCCCAGCAACAGCGCCCAGTTCACGATGAAGGCCGACGACGGCTCCGGCACCACCTTCGGCATGGAGATGATCTACATCGAGCCGGAGAGCTGGGTGAAGATCGACCTCGGCGAGCTGGGGGCGATGATCCCCGGCGCCGACAAGGTGAAGGACAAGTACCAGCACCTCGACCAGTCCAAGGTCAAGGACGCCGGCGAGCTCGGCCTCAACATGAAGGACGTGGACCCGGCCGGCGCTGCCGTGCTCGCCAAGGGCATCACGGAGGTGCAGAAGACCGGCGAGGGCAGCTACGCCGGCAAGCTCGACGCGTCCGCCGTGGGCGACGGCTCGGCCGCCCTGGACTCCGACATGGTCAAGGCGCTCGGCGCGCAGGCCAAGTCGCTGTCCTTCACCGCCAAGCTGGACGACCAGGGTCGGCTCACCGAGCTGGTCATCTCGGTCCCGGCGGCCGGTGAAACCAAGGCCCACGACATGACGGTCACCTACGCCGACTACGGCAACGCCACCGCCCCGCAGAAGCCGGCGGCGGACAAGGTCGTCGAGGCCCCGGCCTCGACGTACGAGATGTTCAGTTAACACCGGCACGACGGAAACGGGCGGCTCCGGCCGCCCGTTTCCGCGTTTCGGCGGTCACCCGACCGGGGCAACCGGACAGACCGGTGATTGTGCGACGCGGTGGCAGGGAACAACAGGGGAGCGGGCCCGCCCGGCCGCTCCGGCAGCCGGCCCCCGGGCTCGCGCGACGTAGCCGACGCGGTGCGTCGCCCGGTTTCCGGCGCCGTCAGGTGCGTCGGGTGACCCACGTGGGAGACACGCATGACTCTTCGACGCCTGAGCGCCGGCCTGATGGCCGCCGCGCTGTTCACTCCCGGTCTGGCCGCCTGCAATGCCAGCGGGACACCGGAGGCGGGCTCGTCCGCCTCCCCGTCCGTGTCGGCGTCCGGCACGGTGGCGGCCTCCGGCGCCGCGACCCCGGTCCCCGGCGACGCCAAGCAGGCGCTGCTGGCCTCCACCCGCGAGATCAGCAACGGCAACTTCCGGTTCACCATGTCCGGCGCCGGCTCCACCGCGGAGGGGCAGGTGCACGAGCCCAGCCAGAGCGCCGAGATGCGGGTGACGATCGGCCAGCCGACCGACGACCTGTTCATGAAGCTCGACCTGATCCACGCCAAGCCGGACAGCTGGGTGAAGCTGGAACTCGGCGGCACGACCGCGGGCAGCCTGCCGGGCGTGCAGAAGCTGAACCTCGGCAAGTACCAGCACCTCGACCAGACCCGGATCAAGGGCAACCGGAACCTCGGCTTCGACTTCGACAAGGTCGACCCGGCGGGCAGCGAGGTGCTGACCCAGGGCATCACCGAGGTGCGGCAGACGGGCGAGGGCGCGTACGCCGGCACCATCGACGTGTCGAAGGCGGCGCAGGCGGGTTCGGTGGACCCGGCGGTGGTCACGGCCCTCGGGGCGCAGGCGAAGTCGGTGCCGTTCACCGCGAAGCTCGACCCGCAGGGGCGACTCAGCGAGATGGTCATCCAGATCCCGGCCGCCGGCCAGACGAAGGCGCAGGACATCCGGATCACCTACTCGGACTACGGCAACGCCGCCGCCGCGCAGAAGCCGCCGGCGGACCAGGTGGTCGAGGCGCCGGCCGAGCTCTACAACCTGTTCAACTGACGCCCGCCGCGTCGATCATGGGGTTTGTGGTGGGTGACGTTCGTCCCCACAACCCCATGATCGACGCGGGGACGTCAGGAGGCGGGCTCCTGCCGCGCGGCGTCGATCCGGGCGCGGGCGCCGTCGAGCCAGTGCTGGCAGACCTCGGCCAGCTTCTCGCCGCGCTCCCAGAGCGCCAGCGACTCCTCCAGCGTCGTGCCGCCGGCCTCCAGCCGCTCGACCACCGACGCCAGCTCGGCGCGGGCCTGCTCGTAGCTGAGGCGCTCGTCCTTCTTCTCGTCAGTCATCGCTGCCATCCCACCACATCGTGCCTGCCATCCCCGTTCAGCCGTCGACCGTGGCGGCCAGTTCGCCGTCGGCGAGCCGGACCCGCAGCGCGTCGCCCTTGCCCACCTCGGACGCGGCCCGGACGACGTGCCCGTCGGCCCGCTGGACGATTGCGTAGCCCCGGTCGAGGGTGGCCGCCGGCGAGAGGGCACGCAGCCGGGCCAGGGTGTGCCGCAGGTCGTCGTCGGCGGCTGAGAGCCGGTGGTCCAGGCAGCGCCCGGCCCGTTGGCGGAGCCCGGTCAGGTCGGTGGCCCGCTGGTCGACCATCACCTGCGGGCGGGCCAGCACGGGCCGGGAGCGCAGCCCGTCGAGCCGGTGCGACTCGCGGTCGACGAGGTTGCGCACCGCGCGTTCCAGGCGGTGCCGGGCCTGCCGGATGAGGCGTACCTCCTCGGTGAGGTCGGGGACCACCCGCTTGGCCGCGTCGGTCGGCGTGGAGGCACGCAGGTCTGCGACGTAGTCGACCAGCGGCGCGTCCGTCTCGTGGCCGATCGCGCTGACCACGGGCGTGCGACAGGCGAACACCGCCCGGCAGAGCGCCTCGTCCGAGAAGGGGAGCAGATCCTCGATGCCGCCCCCGCCCCGGGCGATGATGATCACGTCGATGGTCGGGTCGGCGTCCAGCACCTTGAGCGCGTCGACGATCTGCGGGACCGCGCTCGGCCCCTGGACGGCCACGTTGACCGTGCGGAACTCCACGGCCGGCCAGCGCCGGCGGGCGTTGGTCAGGACGTCCCGCTCGGCGGCCGACGCGCGGCCGGTGATCAGCCCGATCCGGTTGGGCAGGAACGGCGGACGGCGCTTGCGGGCCCGGTCGAAGAGCCCCTCGGCGGCGAGCAGCTTCTTGAGCTTCTCCAGCCGGGCCAGCAGCTCGCCGAGGCCGACCTGCCGGATCTCGTCGGCGCGCAGGCTGAGCGTGCCCCGGGCCGCGTAGAACTCCGGCTTGGCGTGCAGCACCACCCGGGCACCCTCGCGCAGCTCCGGCGCGCCGGCGTCGAGGACGTCCCGGTTGGTGGTGACGGTCAGGCTCAGGTCGGCCGACGGGTCCCGCAGGGTGAGGAAGACGGTGGTGGCGCCCGGCCGGCGGCTGATCTGCGCCACCTGCCCGTCGACCCACACCCAGCCCAGCCGGGCGATCCAGGCGCCGACCTTCTGGCTGACCACCCGGACCGGCCACGGCTCCTCGGGTGTGCTCCGCCCCACCTCGCCTGTGCTCACCCGCCCACCCTACGGCCCGCCGCCCGGGCTCGGTTGATCATGAGGTTGTTGCCCTGCTGACGGCGTGTCGCGGGCAACAACCTCATGATCAACGGGGTGGGGCAGGTGTCGGGTGGGGGCCGTCGCTGTGGTGGCGGTCGCAGTCGGGGTTGCCGTCCGGGCGGCACGTACGATGGGCGGGTGACTCAGGCTGAAGCGACGTCCCGGACCGGCAAGCGCGTGCTCCTGGCCAAGCCCCGCGGCTACTGCGCCGGCGTGGACCGCGCGGTGCAGACCGTGGAGGAGGCGCTCACGCTCTACGGCGCCCCGATCTACGTACGCAAGCAGATCGTGCACAACAAGCACGTCGTGCAGACCCTGGAGGCCAAGGGCGCGATCTTCGTGGAGGAGAACGAGGAGGTGCCGGAGGGCGCCACCGTCATCTTCTCCGCGCACGGCGTGGCGCCGGAGGTCTACGAGCAGGCCCGCACGCGCTCGCTCAAGGCGATCGACGCGACCTGCCCGCTGGTCACCAAGGTGCACCAGGAGGCGAAGCGGTTCGCCGCCGAGGACTACGACATCCTGCTGATCGGCCACGAGGGGCACGAGGAGGTCATCGGCACCTCCGGCGAGGCCCCGGAGCACATCCAGCTCGTGGACGGCCCGGAGGACGCCGACAAGATCACCGTCCGCGACCCGAACAAGGTCGTCTGGCTCTCCCAGACCACCCTCTCGGTCGACGAGACGCTGGAGACGGTGGCCCGGCTCAAGAAGCGGCTGCCGATGCTCCAGTCGCCCCCCAGCGACGACATCTGCTACGCCACCTCCAACCGTCAGCACGTGGTCAAGGAGATCGCGCCCGAGTGCGACGTGGTGATCGTCGTCGGCTCGCGCAACTCCTCCAACTCCGTACGCCTCGTCGAGGTCGCCCTGGACGCCGGCGCGCGGGCCGGTCACCTCGTCGACTTCGCGCACGAGATCGACGACGCCTGGCTGGAGGGGGCGCGCACGGTCGGGCTGACCTCGGGCGCCAGCGTCCCGGACGAGCTGGTGCAGGAGGTGCTCGCCCACCTCGCCGCGCACGGGTTCACCGACGTGGACGAGGTGGTGACGGCCAACGAGCGGCTGACCTTCTCGCTGCCGCAGGAGCTCAAGCGGGACATGAAGGCCGCCGCGGCCCGCGGCTGACCCGGCAGGGAACGGCGCCGGGCTTCGCTGCGTCCGATACGGGTATGAGGACCTTTCGGCTCGCCGCCTCCGCGCTGGCCGTCTGCGTGGCGCTGAGCGCCTGCGGCGGCCAGGACGGTGGCGGCGGCATCCCCACCCCCAGCCCGACGGGAGCCCCAGTGACCACCCCGCCCAACCCGGATCCGACCACCCCCGGCGCGATGCCGACCAGCGACGACGCGAGCGGTCCCGTCCTGCCCCCGCCCACGAAGCGCCCGGGCCGGCCGACCTCGTCGCCGCCGGCGGGCGGCACCACGCTGACCGGGACGATCACCCCCGGGGTCGAGCCCAACTGCCTGCTGCTCGGCAACTACCTGCTGATCGGCGGCCCGCGCGACGTGCTGAAGCCCGGCGCGAAGGTGACCGTCACCGGTCGGGTCCAGCCCGACCTGCTCACCACCTGCCAGCAGGGCACGCCCTTCCAGGTCGACACCGCCCGCCGCGGCTGATCCGCCACCCGCACGCGGCGGGCGGGTCATCATCGGGACGGGGCAGCTCGACAGCGTGGCGTGGACAATGCCCCGACGCCCGACGCCCGACGCCCGACGCCCGACGCCCGACGCCCGACGCCCGACGCCCGACGCCCGACGGCCGGTTGGCCGTGGTCGGGCCCACGAACGGGCGGAGCCCGCCCCCGGGTGGGGGCGGGCTCCGGTGTTCCGGTGCGGGGCGGTCAGTTCACGGTGCCGATGGAGACGGCGCCGCGGCCGACGACCGCGCCCTCGGTGGTCACCACGGACAGCTCACCGAAGAGCGCCCGGCCGGCGGCCGGGGTCGCCTGGGCGGTCACCGTACCGGTCAGGGTGGCGGTGGCGCCGTTGGCGAGGGTGAGCGGGGTGGACGACGCCGAGAGGTTGCCCAGCGCCGCGGCGGAGAACGAGTCACGGTAGTCGTAGGCGGTGCTGCCACCGGCCCCGTCGACCGCGTAGCCGTCGACGACCACCCGGTAGGTGCCCGCCGCCGGGTTGTTGATGGTCACGGCCTCCTCCGAGTCGCCGTCGGCGGCCCGGCCGACCTCCGTGGCACCACGGAAGACGAAGAGGTCGAGGTCGGCTGCGGCGCTGGCCGTGTTGCCGATCCGGGCGGTGAAGCGGGTCGCCCCCGCCGGCACCTCCACGATGAACTCCTGCGTCGTGCCCTCGGCGATGGTCGGCCGCTCGGCGTGGACGCTGGAGAGCGGCCCGCCCTGGCCGGCCACCGCGACCGGGCCGAAGGTGTTGGTCAGCGACCAGGTCACCGGGGTCGCCGCACCGGCGGCGACCGACGGCAGCTCGATCACGGCCGGCTCGACCGCGACACCCTGCACCCGCGCCGTGAGCTGGAACGGGTTGTCCAGCGACGGCGAGGTCCGGCGGGACTCCACCTCGATCTCCCAGACCCCGGCGATCGGGTTCTGGTAGTCGCGCTCCTGCGGCTTGCAGGCGTTGGCGTCGGAGAAGTTGGTGTAGCAGGCGAGGCTGGAGGTGCTCTCCACCGGGACGCCGTACGGGTTGAACGCGATGAACCGCGTCTGCGAGCCGGTGGCGATGCCGGACAGGTTCACCTGGAGGGCGCCGGTGCCCGGCGGCACCGTCACGAAGTACGAGGTGAAGCCGTTCCGCTCGACCGAGCCCTCGGCCGAGAAGGAGTAGTCGGGCTTCTGCACGTCGTTCGAGGCCACGACGACGGTGGAGAACTCGAAGTCGATGACCGAGGTGCGCGGGTCGTCGATCGTCATGATCGCGCCGTGCGCGCCGGAGGTGGCGGGCTTGGCGGTGACCGTGACGGTGACGGTCTTGTTCAGCGGGAGCGAGACGGTCTTCGGCGCCTTGAAGGTGCCGTCGTTGCCGCGCAGGCCCACCACGTGCTTCACGGTGCCGGCCGGCCCGCTGGTACGGGTGATTCCGACCTGGTAGGTCTTCGCCTGGCCGACCCGGTGCCCGCCGTCGGCCGAGCCGCAACGGTTGTAGACGCCGGTGCCCCGGTTCGGGGTGCCGAGCTGCCCGGAGAGCACGGTGCAGACCGGGGCGTCGGAGGTGTAGGAGCGGGTCTCCACACCCTTGCGCAGCAGCTTCCACGCGCCCGCCACGTCGAACATGCCGTAGCCCTGGGCGTACGTCGGGACGTTCTTGATCGGCTTCGCCGACGAGTAGACGGCCCGGCGCAGCGCGGCCGGGGTGACGCCCTTGTCGGTCGCCTTGGCGGCCGACAGCAGCAGGGCGGCGGCGCCGGCGGCCTGCGGGGAGGCCATCGAGGTGCCGTTCAGCATCGCGTAGCCCGGGGGCAGCGGGTAGCCGGCCTCGGGGACCGGGTTGCCGAGCTGCCAGGTCGGCGCGGTGGAGATGGCGGAGCCGGGCGCGGTGATGCTCGGCTTGACGCCGCCGTCCTCGCGCGGGCCACGGGAGGAGAAGTTGAACAGCGCGTTCTTCTGCTCCACGACCGAGCCGTAGTTGGCCAGCCAGGTGTCCTTGCTGATGCTCGCCGCGACGCTGACCACGTTGGCGGCCACCGACGGGTCGCCGATGGTGTTCAGGCCCGGGCCGGAGTTGCCGGCCGAGATGAACATCTGCACGCCGTAGGTCGTGATCAGGGTGTTGTAGAGCTCGGCGCGGGCGTTGTTGCCGTCGTTCAGCGCCGGCAGGCCGCCGATCGACATGTTGATCACGTCGACCTTGCGGTTGATCACCAGGTCGGCCATGCCGGTGGTGAGGGCGGCGTACGTGCAGCCGCCACCCCACGAGCAGGCGCGGGCGGAGACGAGCTTGGCACCGGGCGCGGCACCGTCGAAGGCGCCGTTGCCGAGCATGTCGTTGGCGGCGGTGATGCCGGCGACGTGGGTGCCGTGGGTGCTCTCGACGATGCCGATGTTGACGTAGTCGACCAGGCCGGGGCCGCCGACGGGAGCGGTGTCCACGTCCTCGCGGTACTCCACGACGAACGGCATCCGCTCGGCGACGGGGGTCGCCGGGTTGTCGGTGCCGAAGTGGCCGACGTCGAACTTCTCCTTGTACGGCCGCATCAGGGCGTCGTCGGTGAAGTCGTTGTTCTGGTTGGTGTCGACCCAGATGTTGTGGGTGGCCGGGTCGTAGAGGATGCCGAAGGCGTCGGTGCGGTCCCCGTCGCGGTTGACGTCACCGGCCGGGTCGCTGTTCGTGGTCACCGACTCGGCGAACCGGTTGAACCGGTAGGTGCCCGCCGGGGCCTTCCAGGTCGCGCCGGCCGCGGTGAACGACGGGCCGGTCACCTCGGTGATCATGGCGCGCCAGGTGGCGTCCTCGAACGGGTCCGTCGCGGTGACCCAGTCGACGATCTTCCGCTCGCCGGTCGTGGTCTGCTGCAGCGCCGGGTGGCCGAGGTCCACACCGGAGTCCATGATGCCGATCGTGACGCCGCGGCCGTCCCACTCCGGGTGCTGCTTCACGAACGAGACCGCGCCGGTCTCGTGCGTCGGCATGTACGGGTTGGCGGCCGGGGTGTCGGCGCCGGGGCCGGGCAGGGTCGCCGCCTGCTTCGCCGCCTTCTTGCCGCCGGGGGCCACCTCGGGCGTCGGGTCGGGGAGCTGGATGGTCTCGTCCAAGTCCACGGCGGAGACGCCGGGCAGCGTGGCCGCCTTCACCACCTTCGAGGTGGGAACCTTGGCCAGGACGTAGCCGATGCTGTCGTACCGCTCGGTGACCGCGGCGCCGAGCGCCTTCAGGTCGGCGGCGACGTCCTTCGCCTCGCCCTTCTTGGTGGCGACGATCAGCGTGACGGTCGGGGCCTTCTTCGCTTCCGCCTCGGCGAGCAGCTTGGCGTCGTGCGAACCCAGGGCCTCGACCGGGGTGACCTGCGAGGTGTCGGGGGCGGCGGCGGGCGCGGCGCTCGCGCTCGCGGCTCCGCCCGTGCCGGTCACGGCGCTGGCCGCCACGACCGACGCGAAGAGCGCGGCGGAGGTACGCCGGCTCAGGTTTCGGGGTTTGCTCACGTTCTCTTTCCTCCAGAGAACAGGGCCCTCAGATGCAGGGCACACGTGCCCGAATCCTTCGTGGTGTCGCAGGTCGGTGTCACTACCGGCGAGTTCGTTGTGACCACTTCGTGACGTGCGCGAATGCGTATTGTCATAGCGGAGGTGGTAGGAATCGGCCGTCAGTCCAGTGTCGACCCACCGGTCGGCGCATCGGCCGTGCCCAGCAGCTCCGGCGCCTGCGGCTGACGGGGGGCCAGCTCGACCTGCGCCGGGGCGGCCAGCTCCTCGTCGGAGACCCCCAGCTCGGCGAGCTTGCGGGCGCTGACCAGCACCCGGGCCTCCAGCGACCCCACCGCCCGGTTGTACGCGGTCACCGCCCCGCCCAGCGACGCGCCCAGCTTGCCGACGTGGTCGCCCAGCGTGGACAGTCGGCCGTACAGCTCGCGGGCCAGCGAGTGCACCGCCACCGCGTTGCGGGCCAGCGCCTCCTGCCGCCACGAGTAGGCGACGGTGCGCAGCAGCGCCACCAGGGTGGCCGGCGTCGCCAGCACCACGTTGCGGGCGAACGCGTGCTCCAGCAGCGTCGGGTCGCGCTGCAACGCGACGTCGAGGAACGGGTCGGCCGGCACGAAGAGCACCACGAACTCCGGCGTGCTGTCGAACGCGGCCCAGTAGGACTTGGCGGCCAGCGCGTCGACGTGTGCCCGCAGGTGCCGCGCGTGCGCGTCGAGGTTGGTGTCGCGGCCCCGCTCGTCGCGGGCCTCCATCGCGGTCAGGTAGGCGTCGAAGGGCGCCTTGGCGTCCACCACCACCGACCGGCCCCCGTGTAGCCGGACCACCAGGTCGGGGCGGACCCCCTGGTGGTCGGTGGCGGCGGTGACCTGCTCGGAGAAGTCGCAGTGTTCCAGCATGCCGGCCGCCTCCACGATCCGGCGCAGCTGGTGCTCGCCCCAGCGGCCCCGCACCTGCGGCGCCCGCAGCGCCGCCACCAACTGCTTGGTCTCGGTGCGCAACTCGCCGGAGACGGTGCTCATCGTGCGGACCTGTTCGCGCAGCTCGGCGTAGGCGTCGACCCGGTCCCGCTCCAGCTCGGCCACCCGTTGCTCGTATCGGCGCAGCGTCTCGTGCAGCGGGGCCACCGCCCGGGCGACGGCCTCCTGGGACTGCGCGGTGGCCTCGTAGCTCAGCGCCCGCATGGACTGCTCCAGCCGGCCCTCGCCCTCCCGGGTGGCCCGCAGCGTGGCGTCCAGCCGGGCGATGTCGGTGGCCGAGCGGGCCCGGGCGGCGTACCAGCCCACCGCGCCTCCGGCGGCGAGGCAGACGACCACCACGGCCAGCGTCGAGAAGTCCACCACCGGAGCTTGCCAGACGCGTACGGCATGACCGTCCCGGGTACGTTCGTGCCATGGAAATTCTGCTGGTGGTGATCCTGGCGGCGCTGCTGGTGGGCGCGTTCGTCTGGTGGCGGCGGGAGCGCGCCGCCCGGGAGGCGCGGAGCCTGGCCGACGTGCGGGCCGACGCCCAGCGTTGGTACGAGCGCCTGGGCGGACAGGTGATGAACCTGCACGGCGACCACCCGGCGGTCCGCCAGGCGCTGGTCGACGCGGGCGAGCGCTACAACGCGGCCGGTGGCCAGCTCGAACAGGCCCGGACCGTCCAGCAGTACCGCCTGGCCCGGGAGACCGCGCTGGAGGGGCTGACGTACGCCCGGGCCGCCCGGGTGGCGCTCGGCATCGATCCCGGCCCCGAGCTGCCCCCGCTGGCCGCCGCGCAGGGCGCCGGCGAGCTGACCCGGGAGCGGCAGGTCGACGTGCGGGGGCAGACGTTCAAGGCGGGCCCGCGGCCGGGCCGGGACACGCCCTACTACTACCCGGGCGGGCGCTACCAGGGCCGGCCGGTGCCGGCGGGCTGGTACTCCACGCCGTGGTGGAAGACCGCGCTGGGCGCGGGGGCGGGCGTGGTCGGCGGCCTGTTGATCGCCGACGCGCTCTTCTCGCCGGCCTTCGCCGACCCCGGCTACGGCTACGCGGCCGGCTACGAGGAGGGCTTCGGTGGCGGCCCCGACCAGGGCGGCGACTTCGGCGGCGACCAGGCCGGCGATTTCGGTGGCGGCGATTTCGGTGGCGGCGATTTCGGTGGCGGCGATTTCGGTGGTGGCGATTTCGGCGGCGGCGACTTCTGAGCGCCCGCCGGTCGTCGTGTCAGGAAGGGCCCCTGTCATCCGGAATCCGGTGACAAGGGGCCCTTCCTGACACCTCAGCCGGTGTTGCGCATGCCGGCGGCGATGCCGTTGACCGTGGTGAGCAGGGCACGCTCCAGCGCCGTGCCGTCGCTCGGGGCCCGTCGGCCGCCCGGCGCGGTCGCCACCGCCCGGCCCGCCGCCCCGGACTCCCGGTACTGGCGCAGCAGGGCGACCTGGAGGTGGTGCAGCGGCTCCAGGTAGGTGTCGCGGACGGCCAGGGTGCGCTGGAGCACCGGGGAGCTCTCCAGCAGGGCGGGCGAGGAGGTCACCGCCAGCACCTCCTGCTTGGTCAGCTCGTACTCCTGCTCGATCTTGTGGAAGATCGGGTGCAGCTTCTTCGGCACCAGCGTCTCGACGTACCGACGGGCGATGCTCAGGTCGGTCTTGGTGAGCATCATCTCCACGTTGGACAGGAACGTGCGGAAGAAGTGCCAGTTGCGGTGCATCTCGGCCAGCACGTCCTCCAGCCCCGCCGCCCGCGCCGCGGCCAGCCCGGAGCCGACCCCGAACCAGCCGGGCACGATCTGCCGGGTCTGGGTCCAGCCGAACACCCACGGGATGGCGCGCAGGCCGCCGAGCCCGGCCCCGGTGTTGGGTCGCTTCGCCGGACGGGAACCGATGTTCAGCGCCCCGAGCAGCTCGGTCGGCGTGGACGCCCAGAAGTACGCGGGCAGGTCCGGGTCCTCGACCAGCGACCGGTACGACCGGAAGGCCGAGTCGGAGACCAGCTCCATCGTCGCGTCCCAGCGTTCCAGCATCTCGGCGGGCTGCCGGGGCGCGGTGTGCAGCAGCGTGGCCTGGAGCACCGCGGCCAGGGTCAGCTCCAGGTTCTCCCGGGCCAGCGACGGGAGCGAGTACTTGTCGGAGATGACCTCGCCCTGCTCGGTCACCTTGATCGCGCCGTCCAGCGTGCCGTACGGCTGGGCCAGGATCGCCTCGTGCGTCGGGCCGCCGCCGCGCCCGACCGTGCCGCCGCGGCCGTGGAAGAGGCGCAGGTGCACGCCGTGCCGGGCGGCCACGTCGCGCAGCGCGCGCTGGGCCCGGTGGATGGACCATTGGCTGGTGGTGATGCCGGCCTCCTTGTTGGAGTCGGAGTAGCCCAGCATCACCTCCTGCACGTCGCCCCGCGCGGCGACCAGCGCCCGGTAGGCCGGCAGGGACAGCAGCTCGTCGAGCAGCTCGCCGCCCGAGTTCAGCTCGCTCGGCGTCTCCAGCAGCGGCACGAACCCGATCCGGGACCGGCCGCTGTGCACGTCGACCAGGCCGGCCTCGCGGGCCAGCACCACCGCGGCGAGCACGTCGTCCACCCCGAGGGTCATCGAGATGATGTACGACTCGATGACCTCCGCGCCGAACCGGTCCTGCGCCTCGCGGATGGTGCCGAAGACGTCGAACGTCTTGCGCGTCGCCTCGGTCAGGGGCGTGTCCAGCGTGGACAGGGGGCGGCGGCCGGCCAGCTCGTCGGCGAGCAGCTTCGTCCGCTCGAGGCGGCTCAGCGACGGGTAGTCGGAGACCTCGCCGACGGCCGCGTAGAGCTGGGCCAGCACCGCGTGGTGGGCCTCGGCGTGCTCCCGCACGTCCATGGTCGCCAGGTGCAGCCCGAACGCGGAGACCGTACGGATGGTGGAGGCGAGCCGGCCCACGGCGGTGAGCTGGCCGGAGTTGCGGGCCAGCGAGGCGCGCAGCAGCTCCAGGTCGGCGATCAGCTCGGCCGAGCCGCGGTAGTCCCGGCCGGGCACGTGCGCGGTGCCCTGCCGCAGCCGCTGCCGGGTGTTGGCCAGCTTCGCCTTCACGCAGCGGGCCTTGAGCCGGTAGGGCTCCTCGGCGTTGACCCGGCGGAACCGGGGCGCCACCTCGGGCAGCGCGTCCAGGTCGGCGGCGAGGCTGGCGGAGAGGTCCAGCGACACCCCGCGCAACCGCCGGGACACCGACACCTCGTTGATCAGGTGGTCCATCGCCTTCTCGGTGGCCTCGATGCCGTGCTCGTGCTGGATGGTCAGCACCTCGCGGGTCACGGTCGGGGTGACGAACGGGTTGCCGTCGCGGTCGCCGCCGATCCAGGTGCCGAAGGTCAGCGGCCGGGCGGTCGGGGAGGTCTCCACGCCGAGGGTGCGCAGCGTGTCGGCGAGGTCGTCGAGCACCTGCGGCGCCGCCTCGGCGTAGAGGTCGCGCAGGTAGTAGATGGCGTTGCGGGCCTCGTCGGTCGGGTCGGGCCGGTCCAGCCGCAGCTCGTCGGTCTGCCACATCAGGTCGAGCAGCTCGGCGAGGCGGCGGTTGGCCGGGCCCTCGTCGCTGGCGCCGTAGAGGATCGCGTTGGCGGTCTCGGTGTCCAGCTCGTCGGCGATCGCGCGCAGCTTGGACAGGATCGACCGGCGGGCCGCCTCGGTCGGGTGGGCGGTGAAGACCGGGCGTACCGCCAGCCGCCGGGCCGCCGCGGCGATCTCCTCGGCCGGCACCCCGCGCTCGGCGATCATCTTGGCCGCCTGGTCCAGCCAGCCGCCCTGGATGGCCCGGCGGCGACGCAGGTCGCGGGCCCGGTGCACCTGCTCGGTGATGTTGGCCAGGTGGAAGTAGGTGGAGAAGGCGCGGGCCAGCTTGGTGCCGGTGGTGACGTCGAGGCCGGCGAGACGCCGGGCGGCGCTCGGGGCGTCGGAGCGGACCAGCGCGCGGATCTCCTCGACCAGGTCGAGCAGCGGCCGACCCTCCTGGCGGGCGAGGGTCTGCCCGAGCAGGGTGCCGAGGCGGCGGATGTCGGCTCGCAACGCGGCGTCGGGGCCGTCGTGGTCGTGCTGGTCGCTCACGGGGCGCTCCTTACGTGAGTACGAAGGACAGCGCTGTCCGATCCCCTGGATCGTATCCACGACGACCCCGCCGTCAGGAGGGGGTCCCGGTTTCGTCCCATTCCTCAGTCCGTTGGAGACGCGGGGCGCCCGGCGTGGCGGGGCGCCGCCCGCCGGCCCCGGACCAGGCTGGCGGTGAGCAGCCCGGCCGCGCCGAGGACGCACCACAGGGCCAGCCCGGTCACGGCCCAGCCGGTCGACCGGCGGTCGAAGTAGACGACGGACTTCAGCAGGTCGGTGGCCAGCCCCGGCACGTTCCACCGGTGCATTCCGCGCAGCCAGGTGGGGAGGAACTCGGGGGCGTAGATGCCGCCGGAGCCCGGGTTGCCGAGCACCACCAGCAGCAGGATCACCAGCCCGGTGCCGAGCAGCCCCAGCCAGCCCTGCACGGCGGAGGCGACCATCGCCGCCGCGAACACCGCCAGCGTCCCGGTGGCGGCGACGCCCACCAGGTCGTGGTCCCAGACGCCGAGGACCGGGCCGACCACGACCGCGCCGAGGGCCCCGAGCACCAGGCTGTACGCCGCCAGCGCGGCGATCCGCAGCCCGGCGCGGCGTGGTCCGCGCGGCGCGGTGCCGTTGCCGAGGCCGAGGACGGTGGAGGCGAGGTAGCCGCCGAGGACGTACCCGACGGCCAGGTAGAACGGGACCAGCCCGCGGGGGTCGGTCCCGGCCACCGGCACCTCGTCGGTCACCCGCAGCGGGAGTTCGGCCTGCCGCGCGGCGGTGGAGAGCACCTGCGCGACGACGTCGGCCGCGGCGGGCGAGGCGGCGCTGGCGGTGGTCAGGGCCAGCCCGCCCTCGGCCGTGGCGGCGAGCACGCCGTACACCTCGCGGGTGGTCAGGCCGTCGTCGGCGGCGCCCGGGTCGTCGTACTCGACGGGTTTGATCTTGTCGGTCTGGTTGCGTACGGCGTCCAGGAGGGCCTGCGCCTTCTGGTCGCCGCGCACCACCCCGACGGGCACGTCGCGCGGGGTCGGCTGGTGCAGCGCCCCGACGTAGGCGGCGATGAACGCGGTGGCGAGCGCGAGGGTGCCGAGCAGCAGCCCCAGGGTCCGCAGCCGGTTGCGCGCCTCCTCGTCCACGCCGCCAGCCTAGGGCGGCTTTCGGGGCTTTCGTCGTGGTTATCCCGGCGGAAACCGTTCGACTGACCCGATAGCGTCCGATCATGACGTCGCCGAACTATCCCCCGAAACCCCGCCCCGGCGACCGGGTCGCGATCGTCTCGCCCTCCGCCGGCCTGCCCGCGATCTTCCCCCACGTGTACGAGCTGGGGCTGCGCCGGCTGCGCGAGGAGTTCGGCCTGGAGCCGGTGGAGTACCCGACGACCCGGGTGATGGGCGCCGACCCGCGCGACCGGGCGCGGGACCTGACCGCCGCCTTCGCCGACCCGACGGTCACCGCCGTGCTCGCCACGGTCGGCGGGGACGACCTGATCACGGTCACCCCGCATCTGGACGACGCGGTGCTGCGGGCCAACCCGAAGCCGTACTTCGGGTACTCCGACAACACGAACATGCTCAACCACCTGCACCGACTGGGGATCGTGGCGTACCACGGCGGGTCGGTGCTGGTGCACCTCGGCCGCCCCGGCAGGCCGCACCCGCTGACGTTCGACTCGCTGCGCGCCGCCCTCTTCACCTCCGGCTGGTACGACCTGACGCCCGCGCCGGAGTGGGGCGACCGGCCGAACGACTGGCGGGACCCGGCGTCGCTGGCCCACGAGCCGGAGATGCTGCCGGGGGAGGGCTGGCGCTGGCAGGGGCCGTCGACGGTCGTCGAGGGGCGCACCTGGGGCGGCAACCTGGAGATCCTGCACTGGCTGCTCGCCGCCGACCGGGTCCCGTCGGCCGGGGCACTGGCCGGGTCGGTGCTGATCGTCGAGACGTCGGAGGAGATGCCCCCGGCCACCGAGGTGTTCCGGATGCTGCGCAACATGGGGGAGCGGGGGCTGCTCGCCGCGTTCCCGGCGGTGCTCGTCGGCCGGGCGAAGGCGTGGGACTTCGAGCGGCCGCACTCCGTGCCCCAGCGACGGGAGTGGGCCGACGCCCAGCGGGAGGCGGTCGCCCGGGCGCTCGCCGCCTACAACCCGGATGCCGTGGTGGTCTTCGACGTCGACCTCGGCCACACCGACCCGCAGCTGATCGTCCCGTACGGCGGCGAGATCCGGGTGGACGCGGTCGAGCGCCGGATCTCGGTGCGCTACTGACCACCGGCCGCTGTCGGCGTTCGCTCGGTGGAACGTCACGGGTGTCAACGAACGGTCTTGGCACCCATGACGTTCCACCGAAGCGAGGCCGCCCGTTCGCGGGCCGGGACGAGGTCAGGCCGGGACGACGGCGAAGGCGCGGACGGGGAAGGTGCCCATCCCGGCGACCATCGGCGGAGCGGCGGTGAACCGGAAGCCCTCCGGGGGCAGGGCGTCGAGGCCGGTCAGGTGCTCCACGATCGGGACGCCGGCGGCCAGCAGCGTGCTGTGCGCCGGGCGCTCGCCGGCGGCGGCCGGGCTCATGTCGTCGATGTTGATCGAGTCGATGCCGACCAGGGCGGCACCCGCCTCGACCAGGGCCCGGGCGCCGTCCCCGGTGAGGTGGGGCGCCTCCGGCGCGCTGTACCGGTCGGTGCCGAAGTGCGCGTCCCAGCCGGTGTGCAGCAGCACCGCCCGCCCGGCGACGTCGTACGGGGCCAGCATCAGCCGGTCGATCGCGCGGGTGCCGGCCGGCACCCGGACCACGGTGCCGGGCAGGTCGGCGAGGCGGTCCAGCGGCGTGCCGGCGAGGTCGGCGCCCTCCGCGTAGCGGTGCGCGGGAGTGTCCAGGTACGTGCCGGTGTTGGCGATCATGTCGATCCGCCCCACCTGGAACTCGGTGCCCGGGGCGTAGTTCGCCCGGGACGCCTCGCGGGTCAGCCACTCAGTGATCCGCGGGGCCGGCCAGCCCGGCAGGGTGGTCATCCCGTCGGTGACCACGTGGCTCAGCTCGACCAGCCGCCGCCCGTCCGCGCCGTCCGCGCCGTCCGCGCCGTCCGCGCCGTCCGCGCCGTCCGCGCCGTCCGCGCCGTCCGGGCCGTCCGGGCCGGTCAGGCCCCGGCCGCCCTTGTGCGGCTCCTCGATGATCGTCTTGTCGCTGATCCGCACCTCGGCCACCATCAGCAGCCCGAGGTGCCGGACGAACAGCGCCGCCAACTCGTCGTCGCCGATCTCCCGGCCGGGGATGTCGAGCCGGAACCCGTCGGTCCGCAGCCCGCCGCCGTTGGCGAAGGTGACCTCCGCGTCGAACTGTGCCCGCCACTGACTGCTCATGATCGAAGCCGACCACGCCGGCGCCGCCCCGGTCAAGATCCGCTCCCGATCGGCGCCGCCCGGTCAAGATCCGGCCCCGCCCGGTCCGGTCCGGATCCCGCCCGGGCGGGATCCGGGTTCCGCGCCACGCGCCCCGTCGGCTCTGGGCGAGATTGTCCCCGCCGCGAGATAGGCTGGCGGGCGTGCACCCCCCGTCCCGACGGACGCGGGGCTTCTGTCGTGCTGCGCGCTGCCGCGTGCCGAGCCGGCGATCCCATGGGAAGTGATTGACATGCTCACCGGTCTGTTCTCCGCCGCCCTGGCCGACCCCGGGCTGGCCCGGGCACGTGACCTGGCGCGCTCCGGTGCCGCGCAGGTCGACGGCCTCGACATCACCGCGCCGCCCGCGCTGCGCCCGTTCGCGGTCGCCGCGGTCGCGGCGGACCCGGTCGGCGACGGGGCCGGCGGCGGTGCCCGAGGCGGCGGGGCGGGTGGCGGCGCGGGCCGCCCCGTGCTCGCCGTGACCGCGACCACGCGGGAGGCCGACGACCTGGCCTCGGCGTTGGGCGCCCTGCTCCCGCCCGATCAGGTGGCGGTCTTCCCGTCCTGGGAGACGCTGCCGCACGAGCGCCTGTCGCCCCGCTCCGACACGGTCGGCCGACGGCTGGCCGTGCTGCGCCGGCTCGCGCACCCGGGGTCGGCCGACGCGCACGGCCGCACCGGCCCGCTGCGGGTGGTCGTGGCACCCGTCCGGTCGCTGCTCCAGCCGCAGCTCAAGGGGCTCGGCGACCTGGAACCCGTGCAGCTCGCCGCCGGCCAGGAGGCCGACCTGGAAGAGGTCGCCCGCCGGCTGACCGACATGGCGTACGCGCGGGTCGACCTGGTCACCAAGCGGGGCGAGTTCGCCGTACGCGGTGGCATCCTCGACATCTTCCCGCCCACCGACGAGCACCCGTCCCGGGTCGAGTTCTGGGGCGACGAGGTGGAGGAGATCCGCACCTTCGCCGTCGCCGACCAGCGGACCATCGAGCAGGTGCCGCAGCTGTGGGCGCCGCCCTGCCGGGAGCTGCTGCTCACGCCGTCGGTGCGGAAGCGGGCCGCGGCGCTGGCCGAGGAGCACCCGGAGCTGGCCGAGATCCTCGACAAGCTGGCCGAGGGCATCCCCGTCGAGGGGATGGAGTCCCTCGCCCCGGCGCTGATCGGCGCCGACTCGATGGAGTTGCTGCTGGACTGCATGCCGGCCGGCACCCACGTGCTGCTGTGCGACCCGGAGCGGATCCGCACCCGGGCGCACGACCTGGTGCGTACCTCCGAGGAGTTTCTCCAGGCGAGCTGGGCGGCGGCTGCCGTCGGCGGGCAGGCCCCGGTCGACCTCGGCGCCGCCGCCTTCCGGACCCTGGCGGACGTCCGCGCCGCCGCCGCGCGGCTGCGCCGGCCCTGGTGGACGCTGTCGCCGTTCGGCCTGGCCGAGGCGGAGGGCGCCCCGGCGCGGGAGCCCTGGGAGGACGCGCCGGGCGAGGTGGACGTCACCCCCGACGACGCGATCGCGGTGACCCTGGCGGCGCAGCCGGCCCCGCTCTACCACGGCGAGACCGCCCGGGTCGTCGACGACCTGAAGCGCTGGGCCGGCGAGGGCTGGTCGATCGCGCTGGTCTTCGAGGGGCACGGCCCCGCCCAGCGGGCGGTCGAGGTGCTCCGCGACGCCGGCCTCGGCGCGCGGCTGACCGAGGAGATCCCGGCCGCCCCCGCCCCCGGCGAGCTGCTGGTCAGCTGCGGCAACCTGGCCAGCGGCTTTGTCGACGAGGCGTCCCGGTTCGTGCTGCTCACCGGCAACGACGTCACCGGCGGGCGGGGCACCTCCACGCGGGACATGCGCAGGATGCCGAGCCGGCGGCGCAACACCATCGACCCGCTGGAGCTGAAGGCCGGCGACCACGTCGTGCACGAGCAGCACGGCATCGGCCGCTACGTCGAGCTGGTGCAGCGCACCGTCAACGGTGCGTCCCGGGAATACCTGGTCATCGAGTACGCCCCGAGCAAGCGCGGCCAGCCCGGCGACCGGCTCTTCGTCCCCACCGACCAGCTCGACCAGCTCTCCCGCTACGTGGGCGGCGAGCAGCCCACCCTGCACAAGATGGGCGGCTCGGACTGGCAGAAGTCCAAGGCCCGGGCCCGCAAGGCGGTCAAGGAGATCGCCGCGCAGCTCATCCAGCTCTACGCCGCCCGCAAGGCGTCCAAGGGGCACAACTTCGGCCCCGACACGCCGTGGCAGCGGGAGCTGGAGGACGCCTTCCCGTGGCAGGAGACGCCGGACCAGCTCGCGGCGATCGAAGAGGTCAAGCGGGACATGGAGCAGACCGTCCCGATGGACCGCCTGATCTGCGGCGACGTCGGCTACGGCAAGACGGAGATCGCCGTCCGGGCGGCGTTCAAGGCGGTGCAGGACGGCAAGCAGGTGGCGGTGCTGGTGCCCACCACCCTGCTCGTGCAGCAGCACTACAACACGTTCGCCGAGCGGATGAGCCAGTTCCCGGTGACGATCAGGCAGCTCTCCCGCTTCCAGACGCCGAAGGAGGCCGAGCAGGCCCTGGCGATGGCCGCCGAGGGCACCGCCGACATCGTCATCGGCACCCACCGGCTGCTCCAGGCGGCCACCCGGTTCAAGTCGCTCGGCCTGGTCATCGTCGACGAGGAGCAGCGCTTCGGCGTCGAGCACAAGGAGCACCTGAAGACGATGCGTGCCTCGGTCGACGTGCTGAGCATGTCGGCCACCCCGATCCCGCGCACCCTGGAGATGGCGATCACCGGCATCCGGGAGATGTCCACCATCGCCACCCCGCCCGAGGAGCGGCACCCGGTGCTGACCTTCGTCGGGGCGTACGACGAGCGGCAGGTGGCCGCCTCCATCCACCGCGAGCTGCTCCGCGACGGGCAGGTCTTCTACCTGCACAACCGGGTCGAGTCGATCGAGAAGGCGGCCCGGAAGCTGCGCGAGCTGGTGCCCGAGGCCCGGGTGGCGGTGGCGCACGGCCAGATGGGCGAGGAGGCGCTCGAGAAGGTGATGGTCGGCTTCTGGGAGAAGGAGTTCGACGTCCTGGTCTGCACCACGATCGTGGAGTCCGGCATCGACATCCCGAACGCCAACACCCTGATCGTGGAGCGCGCCGACCTGCTCGGCCTGGCCCAGCTGCACCAGATCCGCGGCCGGGTCGGCCGGGGCCGGGAGCGGGCGTACGCGTACTTCCTCTACCCGCCGGAGAAGCCACTGACCGAGCACGCCCACGAGCGGCTGGCCACCATCGCCCAGCACACCGAGCTGGGCGCCGGCATGTACGTGGCGATGAAGGACCTGGAGATTCGGGGCGCCGGCAACCTGCTCGGCGGCGAGCAGTCCGGGCACATCGAGGGCGTCGGCTTCGACCTGTACGTGCGGATGGTCGGCGAGGCGGTGCAGGCGTTCAAGGGGGAGCGCCCGGAGGAGGAGACCGAGGTCAAGGTCGACCTGCCGGTCGACGCGCACCTGCCGCACGACTACGTCGGCGTGGAGCGGCTGCGCCTGGAGATGTACCGCAAGCTCGCCGAGGCGCGCGACGAGGAGCGGCTGCGCGAGGTGGTCGCCGAGATGACCGACCGGTACGGCGAGCCGCCCGCCCCGGTGCAGAACCTGGTCGCGGTGGCGCGGTTCCGGCTGCTGGCCCGCCGCTACGGCCTCACCGACGTGTCGATGCAGGGCAAGCACATCCGGTTCGGCCCGCTGCCGCTGCCCGACTCGAAGCAGCTGCGGCTCAAGCGCTACCACCCGGACTCGGTCTACAAGTCGGCGCTCGACCAGGTCAGCGTGCCCCGGCCCAGCACCCGCCGGGTCGGCGGCGAGCCGCTGCGCGACCAGGCCCTCCTGGAGTGGTGCGCCCAGCTCCTCTCCGACGTGCTGGGCGAGCCGGCGCTCGTGGCCACGCCGGCCAGCTGACCCGCTCGTCGATCACGATGTCGTCGCCCCGACACCGCTGACGTCGAGGGCGACAACATCGTGATCACGGACGGTGGTCCGGGTCGGGCCGTGAGCAGGGTGGGGGGCGTCACAGGCGCCGGTTCGGCATGAGAGAGTGGCGCACATGCGTGCTCGCCGTCTGATCGCCGCCGCCAGCGTCGCGGCCCTCGGTCTCGTCTCCCTCGCCGCCTGCGGTAGGTCCGCGCCGGACGCCGCCGCGTACGTCGGTGACACCACCTACTCGATGAGCCGGGTGGACGAGATCTACGACGACGCCCAGCGGATGTTCGGCGACGCGGTCCGCGCGGAGGCCAGCCGGGCCGGCGCCACCCCGTCGCCGGACCAGCTGCGTTCGCCGGTGACCCGGCAGGACGTCGTCAACCTGCTGGTCAGCATCGACCTGGGCAAGCGGGTCGTGGCCGCGAAGAACATCAGCGTGCGCGACCAGGTCAGCCCCGAGCAGCTCCAGCAGCCGCTGCGGATGCCGGCCGGCGCCGAGTACGCGAAGCTGTGGGGCGAGTGGATCGACATCTCCCAGGCGCTCGGGGAGCAGCTCCCGCCGGGCGAGCTGAGCGACGACTCGGTGATGGCCGTCTACCGGGCCTTGGAGAAGACCGGCCAGATCGACTCCGGCCTGGGGGTCGCCCAGGTCCGGCAGCTCTTCGGTGACGGTGGTTTCGTCCGCAGTGGCGCCGCGGTCAGCGCTGCCCTGCAGGAGGAGGCCGAGCGCGCCGACCTCTCGGTCAACCCGCGGTTCCGGCCGCTGGGCGTGCCGTCGCTGGTCGGCAACGGCCAGGCCCTGATCGCCTACTCGCTCCCGTACATCGACGAGGACGGCCCGGTCACCGATGTCTCGACTCCGGGACCGGTCCCGTCGAGCGGCCCGGCCGTCAGCTGAGCATGCCGGCGCGGATCGTCCTGCTCGTCACCTCGCCCCGGCTGCCGGCCGGGCTGCTGACCGCCGCCGCCTGGGACGTCGTACGCCGGCATCCGGTGCTGGTGGGGGCGGAGAGCGAGCTGACCACGGCGGTCCGCGCGGCGGGCGCCGAGGTGACCGTCGTCGACGGTCCGGCGACGCAGGCGCTGCTGGACGCGGCGGCGGCGCACGGCACCGTGGTGTGGCTGGCCGGCCCGGCCGGCGACGAGTCGCTGGCCCGTGAGCTGGGCCTGCGGCTGGCCCGCGAGCCGGGGCTGGCCGAGCTGGAGCTGATGTACGGCTCGTGGGACCCGCCGGGTGCCCGGCTGCTCGACGCGGTGGCGGTGATGGACCGGCTGGCCTCGCCGGGCGGCGACCCGTGGAAGCGGGCGCAGACCCACCGCAGCCTCGCGGGCTTCCTGCTGGAGGAGTGCTACGAGGCGTACGACGCGATCAGCGCCGAGGACACCGACGCGCTGCGCGAGGAGCTGGGCGACGTGCTGCTCCAGGTGGTGCTGCACGCCCGGCTCGCCGAGGAGCTGCCCGAGGGGCGGCGGTGGACCGTCGACGACGTGGCCGGGGGCCTGGTCGACAAGATGGTTCGGCGCAACCCGCACGTCTTCGCGGAGGGCGAGGCGGGCACGCTGGAGGAGATCGAGGCGAACTGGGAGCGGATCAAGCGGGCCGAGAAGGCGCGTGACTCGGTGCTGGACGGCATCGCGCTGAGCCAGCCCGCGCTCGCCCTGGCCGCCAAGATCCTCGACCGCGCCGGCCGGGTCGGGCTCGCCGTGCCGCCCCCGCTGGCGGAGTCCCAGGTGGACCCGGAGGCGCGGCTCGGCGCGGGCCTGCTCGCCACGGTGGCAGCGGCCCGCGAGGCCGGCCTGGACGCGGAGGCGGCCCTGCGCCGGGCCGCCCTCGCCTACGCGGACGCGGTCAGGACGGCCGAACGCCGGTAGGGTCGGTGGGTGGAATCCTTTGTGCCGCTCGCCGAGCGGATCGTCGACGCGTTGCTGGAGAGCCGGCCGGGGCTCGCGACCTCCACCGGGGACCACCGGTACGACGACCGGCTGCCGGACCTGTCCGCGACCGCCGCCGCGGCCGACCAGGCGATGCTGAGGGAGGCCGCCGACGCGCTCTCCGAACTCGACCCGGACGCGCTGGGCGTCGAGGAGCGGGTCGAACACGCCCTGCTCACCTCGTTCGTGGACCAGGCGCTGTTCGAGTGGACCGAAATCCGCGCGCACGAGTGGGACCCGCTGGTCCACAATCCGGGGCCGCTGCTGCACGCGCTGGCCGCCCGCCCGTACGCCCCGGTCGAGGAGCGGCTGACCAGCCTGGCCGGCCGGCTCGCGGCGGTGCCGGACGCGCTGGCGACCGCCCGCGCCACGCTGCGCGACATGCCGCGCATCCACGCCGAGACGGCGGTCGGGCAGTTCACCGGCACGGCGGCGCTGATCCGCGACGAGGTGCCGGCCCTGCTCGCGCAGGCGCCCGCGCTGCACGACAGGGTCGAGCCGGCCGCCATCGCGGCGATCGCCGCGCTCGAGGAGTTCGTCGCGTGGCTGCGCGTGGGCCTGGCGGCCGACGCCGGCCCCGGGCGCGACCCGCGCCTGGGCCGCCGCCGCTGGGAGGCGCGGCTCTGGCACACCCTCGACACGGAGCTGGGCGCCGCCGAGATCCAGCGCCGGGCCTGGGCCAACCTGGACCGGGTCACCGAGGAGATCCGCGCGGCGGCCGTCGAGCTGGTCGGCGGCCCGGCCGACGACGAGACCGTGCGCCGCGCGCTGGACATGCTGGCCGCCGAGCACCCCGACGACCACAGCATCGTGGCGCTCGCCTCGGTGACGCTGGACGAGGCGACCGACTTCGTCCGCGCCCACGACCTGGTCACCCTGGTCGACGACCCCTGCGTGATCCAGGAGATGCCCGAGTTCGCCCGGGGCGTCGCGGTCGCCTACTGCGACTCGCCGGGCCCGCTGGAGACGGCGGACGTGCCGACCTTCTACTGCATCGCGCCCACCCCGGCGGACTGGCCCGCGCACCGGGTCGAGTCGTTCTACCGGGAGTACAACGACCACATGATCCGCAACCTGACCGTGCACGAGGCGATGCCGGGGCACTTCCTCCAGCTCGCCCACGCCCGCCGCCACGTCGGGCCCACCCGGGTCCGGGCACTGACCGAGTCGGGGCCCTTCATCGAGGGCTGGGCGGTCTACACGGAGGAGCTGATGGCCGGCCTCGGCTTCGGCGGCCTGCCGGTGCGGTTGCAGCAGCTCAAGATGCAGCTCCGGATGACCATCAACGCGCTGCTGGACCAGCTCGTGCACTGCGAGGAGCTGCCGGAGGCGGAGGCGATGGCGCTGATGACGGGGCGGGGCTTCCAGGAGGAGGGCGAGGCGGCCGGCAAGTGGCGGCGCGCCCTGCTCACCTCGACGCAGCTCTCGACGTACTTCGTCGGCTACAGCGAGGTGGCCGAGATCGCCGCGGCCCGCCCGGCCGGCGTGTCGGTGCGCGACTGGCACGACGCGATGCTCGCCCACGACTGCCCGCCCCCGCGCCACCTGCGCACCCTGCTCGGCGTGTAAGTGCGGCCGGCCGCCGCGCGGGTTCAGCGCCGCGCGGCGGTCGCCGTCGCGTCGATCAGCCACCGCGAGATGGAGTACGCGGGCGGCAGCTCCGCCGGCAGCCGGTCGAGCGGGAACCAGCGCGCCTGGGTCAGCTCCCGCCCGTCCACCACCGGCTCGGCGGTGGGGTCGGCGGCGGTGGCGGTGAAGCCGGCGAGCAGCACGCTCGGGCCGGACAGCGCCCACGGCTGGCTGCCGAAGTAGGCCGGCTCGGTCAGCTCCAGCCCGACCTCCTCGCCGACCTCGCGATGAACGGCCGCCTCCAGCGTCTCGCCGGCCTCGACGAATCCGGCCACGAGCGCCCAGAGCCCGGTCGGCCCGGACGAGTGCCGCACCAGGAGCAGCTCGTCGGGGCGATCCACCGGGCCGGGGCGGGTGACCGCCACCAGCACGGCGGCGGAGAACCGCATCGGCACGTACAGGTCGCAGTCGGGGCAGCGCCGGGCCGACTCCCCGGGCACGTCCGCCAGTTCGGCCCGGCAGGCCCCGCACCACCGGTGCGTACGCCGCCAGTCGACCACCGTCAGCGCCCGGCCGGCCAGCGTGGCGAGCGGCTCGGGCGCCTCGGCGGCGAGTGACGCCCAGCCGCGCCAGCGGCCGGTCAGCTCCTCCGGCCCGGTCGGCTCGGCCGCCCAGGCGGGGACGCCGTCCAGGGTGCCCAGCGGCACCCACGCGGTGCCGGCCGGCAGGTCGGCGACCCGCAGGACGGTGCCGTCGGCGCCGGTCAGCAGCTTGCGCCCGGCCACCGGCAGGGCCAGGTCGGTCGGCGCGGGCGCGACGGAGCGGTCGGCCCCGGGGACGAACCCGCCCGGTCGTCCGCGACCCGACGTCGCGTGCCCACCGGCCGCACCGGTCGGGGCGGCGGCCGTGCCGGCCGGGGTCGGGGCGGCGGCGCCCGGGCCGGCCGGGCCGGTCACGAGGTGGTCGACCGGCGGTCCACCACGCCGGCGCCGGACGGCAGGGCGAACGCGGTGGCGTCGACCGTCTCGCGGTAGTGGCGCAGGGCCAGCTCGACCGGCTTGCCGTCGACCTGGCCGGTGAAGCTGCCCAGCGCCCCCTCGGTGGTCACGCAGGCGATGAAGTCGCCGCTCGACCGCTCCACGTCGACGCAGGTGGCGTGGCGACCGGCGAGGGTGGTGTCGCTCTGCGCGATCACCGCGTCCGGATCGAGCGCGGCGGCGGTCAGCAGCCCCACCACGATCGGCGGCGTGACCAGGCCCTGCTGCTTGGCCTCGGTGAACAGGGCCACCGAGGGCTTCGCGTTGGGCGCGGGCGGGGCCTCCAGGGTGCAGGTGGCCCGGCCGGCGGCGGTCTCGCAGCGGGCGGTCGCCTCCGGGGTGACGGTGAGCTTGCCGCCCGGCCAGGTGTAGGCGGAGCGGGCCGGCTCCTGGGCCTGGACGATGGTGGCGGTCTGCCCGCCGGGAAGTTGGTAGTCGGCCGAGTACGTCAGCTCCAGCGCCCCGTCCAGCCGGGCGGCCATGTCGTTGACCAGGTCGGCCCGCCCGATCGCCCGGCCGGCGTCGTCCAGGGTCTGACAGCCGGTCACCGTGAGCGACGCGATGACCGACACGGCGAGCATGCGGAGAGTGGTCGAGGCGGCGGGCATGGCGAACAGCGTGGCCGATCGGGTCAACCGCGCGCAAACCCGTTGCCGGTTGAGGACCGAGAATTCGGGAATGTCTGCGTAAAGCGCCGCCGGAGGGCAGGTTCCGGATCCGGTCCCCGTGCGCCCGGACCGCCCGCGTCCGACGGCCGCCCGATACGCTGCGTTCAACACCTGCCTCAGCCGCACCGTCGCGGCCCGAACCGGACCGGAACCACACAAACGAGGAGCGACTCAGTGGCAACCATCGAGGGAATCGTCGCGCGGGAGATTCTGGACTCGCGGGGCAACCCGACCGTCGAGGTCGAGGTCGGGCTCGACGACGGCACGATCGCCCGTGCGGCGGTGCCCTCCGGCGCCTCCACCGGCGCCTTCGAAGCGATCGAGCTGCGCGACGGTGACGCCGACCGCTACCAGGGCAAGGGTGTCGAGAAGGCGGTTTCGAACATCGAGGACAAGATCGTCGACGAACTCATCGGCTACGAGGCCAGCGAGCAGCGGCTGATCGACCAGAGGATGCTCGACATCGACGGCACCGACAGCAAGTCCGAGCTGGGCGCGAACGCCATCCTCGGCGTCTCCCTGGCCGTGGCCAAGGCGGCGGCCGGCAGCGCGGAGCTGAGCCTCTTCCGCTACCTGGGCGGCCCGAACGCGCACCTGCTGCCGGTGCCGATGATGAACATCCTCAACGGCGGCGCGCACGCGGACTCCAACGTCGACATCCAGGAGTTCATGATCGCGCCGATCGGCGCGCCCAGCTTCCGCGAGGCGCTGCGCTCCGGCGCGGAGGTCTACCACGCGCTGAAGTCGGTGCTGAAGAAGAAGGACCTGTCCACCGGCCTCGGCGACGAGGGCGGCTTCGCGCCGAACCTGCCCACCAACTCCGCCGCGCTGGACCTGATCGCCGAGGCGGTCGAGAAGGCCGGCTACCGGCTCGGCACCGACATCGTCTTCGCGCTCGACGTGGCCGCCACCGAGTTCTTCGACAACGGCACCTACACCTTCGAGGGCGCCGCGAAGACCGCCGAGGAGATGAGCAACTACTACACCAAGCTCATCGGCGACTACCCGATCGTATCGATCGAGGACCCGCTGTCCGAGGACGACTGGACCGGGTGGCAGACCCTCACCGCCTCCGTCGGCGACCGCATCCAGATCGTGGGCGACGACCTGTTCGTCACCAACCCGCAGCGGATCGCCCGCGGCATCGCCGAGAACGCCGCCAACGCGGTCCTGGTCAAGGTCAACCAGATCGGCTCGCTGACCGAGACCCTGGACGCGGTGGACCTCGCCCACCGGGCCGGCTTCAAGTGCATGATGAGCCACCGCTCCGGCGAGACCGAGGACACCACGATCGCCGACCTGGCGGTGGCCACCGGCTGCGGCCAGATCAAGACCGGTGCCCCGGCCCGCTCCGACCGGGTCGCGAAGTACAACCAGCTCCTGCGGATCGAGGAGGAGCTGGCCGACGCGGCGCGGTACGCCGGGGCGGGCGCGTTCCCGCGCTACCGTTCGGCCTGAGACCGCGAAGCCTCGGGGGAGGGGTGTGACGATGCAGCAGCGCCGCACACCGGGTGGTCAGCGTCCCGCCCGCCGGCCGGGTCACTCCGGCCGGCCGGGCGGGGCCCGGGGCGCCCGGGCCTCGGTCCGCGACGGCGGCGTCCGCGCCGAGCCGCGTGCCACCGCCGGTCGCGCACCGGGGACGGCCCGGGGCGCCGAGGGCGTACGCTCCGTGAACCGGCCCGCCGGGGCCCGTCGTACGGCGGCCGGCGGCACGGTCAAGCGGCTCACCGCACCCCGCTCCCGGGGCCTCACCGGGCGGGCCACCGTGCTGTTCGCGGTGCTGATCGCGCTCGCCCTGGCCTACACCTACCCGGTCCGGATCTACCTCGACCAGCAGACCGACATCGAGCGGATGGAGGCCGCCCAGGCGGCCCAGCGGAAGACGATCGAGGAGCTGTCCGAGAAGGCGGCCAAGTGGCAGGACAAGGCGTACATCGAGACGAAGGCCCGGGAGCGGTTCTTCATGGTCCGCCCCGACGAGACGCTGCTGGTCGTGCTCTCCGACCCCGAGGGCGCCGCGCGGGACGCCGGCGGGCCCGCCCAGCCGGCGAAGCCCGCCACGCCCGACCCCTGGTATGACACTCTCTGGTCCAGCGTGCGGGCCGCCAACGGCGACCAGCCCGACAAGTGAGCAGCACCCGAGCACCGAACGAGAGATGGGCACCGTGACAGTCGTACCACCGCAGGAGCCGGCGGCGGACTCCGTACCCCCGCCGAAGCGCGAACCGGCCACGGAGGCCGACCTGGCCGCGGTGGCCACGCAGCTCGGCCGCCCGCCCCGGGGCACCCGGGCGGTCGCCCACCGCTGCCCCTGCGGCCTGCCCGACGTGGTGGAGACGACGCCGCGCCTGGCCGACGGCACGCCCTTCCCGACGCTGTTCTACCTGACCTGCCCCCGCGCCACGGCGGCGTGCAGCCGGCTGGAGTCGGCCGGGCTGATGAAGGAGATGGCCGACCGGCTGGCCACCGACCCGGAGCTGGCCGCGCGCTACCGCGCCGCGCACGAGGACTACCTGGCCCGCCGGGAGGCGATCGGCGAGGTCCCGGAGATCGCCGGCATCTCCGCCGGCGGCATGCCCGGCCGGGTGAAGTGCCTGCACGTGCACCTCGGGCACGCGCTGGGTGCCGGGCCGGGGGTCAACCCGTTCGGCGACGAGACGCTGGCGCTGGTGGAGAAGTGGTGGGCGGCCGGCCCCTGCGTGGACGTGCCGGCGGCCGACTGATCATGGCGGACGCGGGCGGGGGCGTGGCGGGGGCCGACGAGATCGTGGTGCGGCGGGCCCGCACCTCCGACGTGCGCGGCATCCGGCGGCTGGTCGACACCTACACCGACGACCGGCGGCTGCTCAGCAAGGCCACCGTCACCCTCTACGAGGACGTGCAGGAGTTCCGGGTGGCGGTCCGGGCGGACGACGGCGCGGTGGTCGGCTGCGGCGCGCTGCACGTGATGTGGGAGGACCTGGCCGAGATCCGGACGGTGGCGGTCGACCCGTCCTGCCGGGGCCGGAAACTCGGCCACCGGATCGTCGCGGAGCTGATCGACGCCGCCCGCGAGCTGGGCGTGGCCCGGATCTTCGTGCTCACCTTCGAGACCCGGTTCTTCGGCTCGTTCGGCTTCACCGAGATCGACGGCGCGCCGGTGCCGCAGCCCGTCTACGAGCAGTTGCTGCGCTCCTACGACGAGGGCGTCGCCGAGTTCCTGGACCTGGAACGGGTCAAGCCGAACACCCTCGGCAACACCCGGATGCTGCTGCGCCTCTGAGCGCCCCTTGGCCTCGGCCCCGGTGCGGGTGGGCGGCGAACAAGCCCCGGATCCTGCCGTAGGGTTGCTGCCGTGACGACGCGCGTGGCCGCCATCGACTGCGGGACCAACTCGATCCGACTGCTGGTCGCCGACCTGCCCGATCCCTCGGCGGGCCCGGAAGCGCCGCTGGTCGACCTGAGCCGGCGGATGGAGATCGTCCGCCTCGGCCAGGGTGTCGACAAGACGGGCCGGCTGGCCCCGGAGGCCATCGAACGCACCCGCGTCGCGCTGGCCTCCTACGCGGCCGAGATCGAGAAGCTCGGCGCGGAGCGGGTCCGGATGTGCGCCACGTCGGCGTCCCGGGACGCCTCCAACGCCGCCGACTTCCGCGAGATGGTCGAGCGGACCCTCGGGGTCGCGCCCGAGGTGGTGACGGGCGACGAGGAGGCGCGGCTCTCCTTCACCGGTGCGGTGCGCGGGCTGCCCGCCGGCACCGAGGAACCGTTCCTGGTCATCGACATCGGCGGCGGCTCGACCGAGTTCGTCGTGGGCACCCGCGCCGGCGGCGTCGAGGCGGCCATCTCGATGGACATCGGCTGCGTCCGGATGACCGAGCGGCACCTGCACGGCGACCCGCCGGGCATGGCCGAGGTCGCCGCCGCGCAGGCCGACATCGCCGTCGCGGTCGACCGGGCGCTGGCGGCCGTGCCGGGCCGGCAGGCCGCCACCCTGGTCGGGCTCGCCGGGTCGGTCACCACCGTGGTCGCCATCGCCCAGGGCCTCCGGGAGTACGACCCGGGCCGCATTCACCACGCCCGGGTGTCGTACGAGGCGGTGGCCGACGTGACGGCCGACCTGCTCGGCAAGACCCGGGAGCAGCGGCTCGCGATCCCGGTGATGCACCCGGGCCGGGCGGACGTGATCGGCGCCGGCGCCCTGGTGCTCCGGGTGATCATGGAGCGGGCCGGGATGGCCTCGGTGGTCGCCTCCGAGCACGACATCCTAGACGGCATCGCCTGGTCGCTGGCCTGAGGTCGCGCGACCCGGAATCCGCTGGTCACCAGCGGTATGATTTCCATATGGTCACCACGGTCAATCTCCCCGACGGTCTGCACGAGCGGCTGAAGGCTCTCGCCGAGCAGGAGCACAGGTCGATGAACGCCACCATCGTCGTGGCGGTGGAGGAGTACGTGGCTGCTCGCAGCCGTCGCGCCCGCGTACAGGGTCTTGCCCGCGAGGTCGCGGACCGTGACGCCGAGCTGCTGCGGCGACTTGCCGAGTGATCAACTACCTGGACGTCGACGACCTGATGGAGATCGCTTCGATCGTCCTCGGCGAGGCACCGCAGGTGCGTGATCCCGGCCTGCTCTCCTCCGCGGTCGTGCGGCCCGCCACGGTTGCGTTCGGCCAGGAGGCGTATCCCGAGCTGTGGGGCAAGGCCGCCGCGCTGCTGCACTCGATCTGCATGAACCACGCGCTGATCGACGGGAACAAGCGTCTCGCCTGGGCGGCGGCGCGCGTCTTCCTGGCCCTCAACGAGGTCCCGATCCGGGATGTCGACGTCGACCAGGCCGAGGCTCTCGTGATGTCGGTCGCCAGCGGCGCGATGACCGAGGTCTCCGACATCGCCCGAGAACTCCGGAAGCTCTATGTCTGATCCGTGCGTGGAGACTCGGTTCACAGATCCGGCTTGACCCTCACGCCGCGTAAGGCCGGAGGGTGGGGTGCATGAGTGATCACTACGACGCTTTTGAAATTAGTCCCGTGCCCGATCCCGGCCCGGATGCGGTTGCGCCGGAGCCGTTCCGGGGCATCTACGGAATGCCCGCGTTCGCGTCGATCCCCACGAGCGATCTGGCGGCGTCGGTGGACTTCTGGACTCGTGGGCTCGGGTTCTTCGAGCTGTTCAGCATCCCCGGCACGCTTGTGCACCTGCGCCGGTGGGCGTTCCAGGACGTGCTCCTCGTCTCGGCGGCGAGCGTTCCGGCGCAGGCACCAGCGATGAGCGTCAGTTTCGCGTGCGTGCTCAACCAGATCGATTCCCTTGTCGAGGCATGTCGTGCGTTGAGCCCGAACTCGGTCGACGGCCCACGGGACACTCCATGGAACACCCGCGATGTGGAAGTGGTCACCCCCGAGAACGCGCGGATCGTTTTCACTGCGGCGAAGCCCTTTGATCCGGCCAGTCAGGAGGCGCGGAACCTTGAAGTCATGGGGATCACCCCACCGGGCGTCGGTCGCGGCGACAATGAGGAGCATGCCTGATGCCACTGACGTCGATGGGCTGACCGTCGGTCAGGTCTCGACGCGCCTGGGCGTGACAGTCCGCGCGCTGCACCACTGGGATGACATCGGTCTGGCGCGACCGTCGCTGCGCACGACTGCCGGATACCGGCTCTACACCGCTGGTGATTTGCAACGCCTGTACCGCATCGTCGTCTACCGCGAGATCGGCCTCGATCTGGACGGGATTCGGGCCATCCTGGACGACTCGACCGTGGACGTGCCCGGCGCACTGCGCGCGCAGCGCACCCAGGTGGCCCAACGGATCGACCGCCTCCAGCAGCTCAGCGCCGGCCTGGATCGGATGATCGACGCCCACGAGCGCGGCCTGCTGCTGACCGTCGAGCAGCAGGCCGCGATCTTCGGCCCCAAGTGGAACACGGACTGGCCCGCCCAAGCCCGTCAGCGCTACGGAGACACGACGCAATGGCAGCAGTACGCCGAACGCTCAGCCTCTCGCAGTCCGGAGGAATGGCAGGCCATCGCCGACGCCGTCGCTGACCTCGACCGTGCCCTCGGCGACGCGGTGGACGCCGGTGTCGCCCCTGGCAGCCCCGAAGCGAATCAACTCGTCGAGCGGCACCGTGAGGTTTTCACGTCGTACTTTCCCCTCACCAGGCAGATGCAGGTCTGTCTCGGCCGCATGTTCGAGGCCGATCCGGCATTTGCTGCCCACTACGACGGCATCCGCGCCGGCCTTGCCACGTGGTTCCGGCAGAGCGTCGACGCCAGTGCACGCGCCCACGGCATCGACCCCGACACCGCCACCTGGCAGTAGAGCGCGGATCCGGTACGACTAGCGCGGGTGACGCCCTGCGACGCCGGCGACGAAGTGGGACCAGGCGGTCGGGCCGAAGGTGAGCACGGGGCCCGAGCGGTCCTTGCTGTCGCGGACCAGCACCACGCCGGGCAGGTTGTCGGCGACCTCCACGCACGAGGCGCCGCCGTTTCCGCTGCGGGTGGACTTGCGCCACCGGGCGCCGGTCAACTCCATGTCTTCGCCACTTCCTGCATCAGGGTCAGCGACTGCCGCCGGGACAGCGCCTCTGAGCGGACACTTTCCCACCTGCGGTGCAGGCTGGCAATCTCCTCGGCGCGGTCCAGCACCTGGGCGCGCAGCGGGCTGTCGAGATGCGCCACCCAGCCTCCGTCGGCGTACCCCGCCAGGATGAACGGCCCGGCCACACCAGCGTGCACGCCTACCTCGGCCGGGATCACGTGCAGGTGGATGTGCGGGTGGGCACCCAGCTCGATCAGGTGGTCGAGTTGCTCGCGCATCACCCCGAACCGGTCCGCCACCGGACGACGAAGAATCGTCTCGTCGAGCACGGCCACCAGTTGCGGTGGCTGGGCGCGGTGCAGGATCTGCTGTCGCTGAAGCCGTGCCGTCACCCGCTCTTCGACCTCGGAGTCGGGCACAAGGCCGCCGTCGGAAAGGACCGCGCGGGCGTAGCCCTCGGTCTGGAGGAGGCCGGGCAGGACGGAGATCTCGAACCACCACAGCGTGGCCGCCTCCTGCTCGACGGCCACCCAGGGCCGGAACCAGGCCGGCGCGGTCTCCACGCTGACCAGCGGCAGGATCCGTCCGAGCAGGCCGCCGCTGTCCAGCGCCTCGTCCGCGCGCCGGACGAAGTCGAGCGAGGGCGTACGCCGGCCGATCTCCACCATCCCGACGAGCGAGCCGGAGTAGTTGATCCGCCGGGCCAGTTCCTCCTGGCTCAGCCCGCGCTCGGTGCGCAGCCGCCGCAGTTCGCCGGCCAGGAGATCCAGCGTCGACAGTTGGGGTCTGGTCATCACACCTCGCTCACCGGGCTTCACATGTCGGGCCGGGCGGGCCACCGCCGGCCGGTGCCCGCCGCGTGACTTCCGACCGTAGTCGGGCGGTCACGATGATGGGGGCGACCCGGGGCCCACAGTGCCCTCACAACCCGACGAGGGGCGATGACGTGACGATCCGACGCCTCCACCCGACGTGGTGCGCGCCCGAGAGCGGCTGCGGGACCAGCGCGTTGCACCTGTCCCGCCTGCGGCCGGTCGCGCCGCGCGGCGACGAGGTGATCCAGGTGCGTGCCGCGCTCTGGCAGATGGACGTCGGGCGGCTGGCTCCGGCCGGCGTCCTGCTGGAGTTGTCGGCCGGCGACGATCCGGAGCGCTGGCCGATCGACCTGGCGCAGGCTCGCGCGCTCGTGCACGTACTCCGGGATCTGCTGCGGATCGCGGAGGAGGCGGCGCGCCGCGCGGCCTGACCCGCCGCGCGGCGCGTTCCTTTGACACTACTTCGCAATGCGCAGTAGTGTGCGAAGCGTGGATACCACACAGCTCCTGAAGGGCGTGCTGGATCTCGCGGTTCTCGCCGTCCTGCGCGAGGAGGACGGCTACGGTTACGACATCCTGCGCCGGCTCCGCGAGGCCGGGCTGGAGGAGGTCGGCGACGCCTCGGTTTACGGCACGCTGCGCCGGCTCTACGCCGCCGGCCTGCTGACCACCTACGTCGTGCCGAGCGAGTCCGGCCCGCACCGCAAGTACTACTCCCTCAACGCCGCCGGTCGGGACCAGCTCACCCGCTACGGCAAGCTCTGGCGCTCGTTCGCCACCACCATGGACGCACTGCTCGACGATCGGGGGATGGCGGCATGACCGTCACGGAGCAGGAGATCGCGGACTACGTCGCACGGGTGCGGGCCGCGCTGGCCGACCTGCCGCCGGCGCACCGCGACGAGTTGACCGAGGACCTGCCGGAACACCTCGCCGAGGTCGCCGTCGAGGCCGGCGGCAGCCTGGTCGAGCGGCTCGGCGAGCCCGAGGCGTACGCGGCCGAGCTGCGCGCCGCCGCCGGGGTCGGCGCCGTCGTCGGTGGCCGCCGCCGCGAACGCCGCCTGGGCGCCGCCGTGGACCGGCTCCGCGCGCGGGCACAACGCTGGGACGTCCAACTCGGGCCGCCCCTGGGGTACGCCTCGGCGAGCGAGTTCCTCCGGCTGCTCCGGCCGGCCTGGTGGGTGCTGCGCGGCTACCTGGCCGCCATGCTCGTCACGGTGGCCACCACCGGTGACTCGTTCGGCGTGCTGCCCGAGCTGAACGGCAGCGTGCTGGCCGGCCTGGTGCTGCTCGCCGGCAGCGTGCTCGCCTCGATCTGGCTCGGCCACCACACGCCGAGCCTGACCCGGCCCAAGCGGCGGCTGCTGCACGCCGGCACGGCGGTGCTGGTGGTCTTCGGGCTGATCGGCCTGACCGACGTGAACGGCCGCGTCGGCTCGGGGGACTTCGGCTACGAGCACATCTCGGTCGACGACCGGTACTCCCACGTCCGGGACGTCTACGTCTACGACAGCGAGGGCCGGCTGGTGGAGAACGCCCGGCTCTTCGACCAGAACGGCGACCCGATCCGCCTCGGTTACCCGGACTGCCCGGACGGGTGGGACCCGAGAGGGGTCGGCAACCCGCTGCTGCGCCCGTACCCGTACTGCCCCGAGCGGGCGCCGTTCGCGCCGCGCCCGCCGGCGGCCACCGCGCCCGCGCCCGGCCTGCCCCCGTTGGCGCCCGCCGCGTCGGCCGACCCGTCCGGCCCGGTCCCGACGGGCAGCCCGACGGCCGGCGCGACTGCGGTCCCGACCGCGGAGGCCCCGCCCGCGACCGAGGCCCCGGCCGCCACCCCGGCGCCGAGCCGGACGTGAGCCGGATCGCGCCCGGGAAAGCTGGGAAATAGCTGAACGGATGAGGTCGACGGGGCGGCGACCGTCGTACCTGATCGCTACGGTGTCGTCTGCTCATCCACCCCTCGGAAGGACAACCCGTGTCAGAGCAGGTCGCACCGCCCACCGCGCCGGACGCCGCGCAGCCCCCGTCGGCCTTCCAGGCGCCCCCGGCGGAGCCGGAGACGAAGAAGTCCGGCTCCAAGAAGGTGCTCGGCATCGTGGGCGCGATCGTCGCGTTCCTGGTCATCGCGGGGCTCAAGTTCGGCGTCGGCTCGGCCATCGGCAACTTCCTCAACAAGGACGAGACCGCCGACGCCAAGGTCGGCGACTGCATCGCCGAGCTGCCCGAGGTGACCGGCACCAAGGAGGAGAAGGTCGACGGCGCGAAGGTCGTCGAGTGCACCTCCACCGACGCCGTGTACAACGTGGTCGGTCGGGTCGACGGGCAGACCGAGACGCAGGCCCGCTCCGGCGAGGCGTGCGAGCAGTACATCAAGGAAGACCAGGACGGTTACGTCTTCTACAGCATCGAGCCGGGCAAGAAGGGCTACCTGCTCTGCCTGACCAAGAAGGCCTGACCGGCCCCACGGCAGCACGGCACCGCCGACGGCGGCGCGGACGACGGTCCGCGCCGCC